>NZ_JAQVGQ010000206.1 GCF_028696615.1 Immundisolibacter sp.
TCGGTGCGCCTGTTCGAGCTGATCCCCAACAGCCAGCTGCACATGTTCGGCAAGTGCGGGCACTGGACGCAGATCGAGCACGCCGGCCGTTTCAACAAGCTGCTGCTGGATTTCTTCGGCGAGGATTGAGCGCCGCCGGCAATCGAAAAACCGCCTGTCGGATTGTCCGATGGGCGGTTTTTTTGTGCCCTTCTGCGGCTAAGATCGACAAGCGACAATCACCAGGAGGAGATCGCCATGTCCGACGCGGACCAGCTCGAAAAGAACAAGCAATTCGTGCGCAAGTTCTTCGCCACCATGGACGCGAAGAAATTCGACGAGATGCAGGCGCTGCTGCATCCGGAGCACCTGTTCCACCTGCCGATGGCGCGCGAGCCGCTGAACGTCAAGACGCACATGGAAGTGAACAAGCACATCCAGAAGTCGCTGCCGATCGTCAAGCGCGTGTTCGAGGACCAGATCGCCGAGGGCGACAAGGTGGTCAGCCGCGGCCGGCTGAGCTTCCAGCACGTCGGCGAGTTCAACGGCGCGCCGCCGACCAATCAGGTGATCGAGGTCAGCTTCATCCACATCATGCGCATCAAGGATGGCCTGAACGCCGAGGAGTGGGACGAGGTCAACTTCCTGCCGCTGATGAAGGCGCTGAAAGTGGTGCCGCCGGACGCCGGCATCAATTGGCACTGAGAGCTTGTGAATTTTTCAAGCGCCGAGGCCGGCCAGGGATGGCCGGACGCGAATCGAGCCCTTGAGGGCTTGATTCGCGGGAGCCCGTCCGGGCATGTACCGGACGTGCGACGCAAGAAATGCGCAGGACGCGCATTTCTTCACAAACTCTGAGCTGCAGCCCGGCGCGGGCGGGCCACACCGCCCGCGCTGTGGCCTTCACGACGAACAGGACAGCACGATCTCGCCGACGTCGTGCGCCGGCGGCTCGGCGTAGGACTCCGAACCTGGCTGGGCCGTGAACGGCTGCGCTAGCAGCCGGTGCAGGCGGTCGATCTGGTCGTAGTCGCGCTGCTCGACGGCCAGATGAATGGCCCGCTCGGCCAGGTGCGTGCGCAGCACATAAAGCGGATTGACCGCGTCCATGCGCGATTGGCGCACGGCGTCGGCGTCGGCTTCGCTGGCCAGGCGCGCCGCGTACGCGTCCAGCCAGGCATCGATCGCCAGCGGCGCATGCGACAGCGCCAGCAATGGCGTGCGTGTGGCGGCATCGCCTGGCCGAAACGCGCCGAGCCGGCGCATGAAGGCCGGGTAATCGACCCGCCCGTCCTGCAGCGCCTGCAGCAGGCGGTCGATCAGGTCCGCATCGCCGGCGCGGGACTCGCGCAGGCCGAGCTTGCGGCACATGAGCTCGCCGTAGGCCCGTACGAACTCGGGCTCGAAGCGCGCCAGCACCGCCTCGCGCGTGGCGGCGTCGATGAGGCTCGACAGCGCCTCGGCCAGCGCCTGCAGATTCCACAGCGCGATGCCGGCCTGGTTGGCGTAGGCATAGCGGCCGCGCCGATCGGTGTGGTTGAACACGCGTGCGGCCTCGAAGTGGTCCAGAAAGCCGTAGGGGCCGTAATCGAGCGTGAGACCGAGAATGGACATGTTGTCCGTGTTCATCACGCCGTGCACGAAGCCCTGTGCCTGCCAGGCGGCGACCAGCCGCGCCGTGCGCCGGGCCACCGCATCGAGCAGTTGCGCATAACGGTCGGCGGCCGCGGCGAACGGCGCAAAGTGCGCGCCGATCACGAAATCGGCCAGCGTGCGGACCTGCTCGCCCATGCCGCGGTAGTGGAAATACTCGAACGAGCCGAAGCGCACGTGGCTCGGCGCCAGGCGCGACAGTACGGCGGCGGTTTCGATCCGCTCCCGGTACACCGGCTGGTCGCTGCCGACGATGGCGAGCGCGCGTGTGGTGGGGATGCCAAGGCCGTGCATGGCCTCGCTGGCGAGGTACTCGCGGATGGTCGAGCGCAGCACCGCCCGCCCGTCGGCGCCGCGCGAGAATGGCGTGCGACCGGCGCCCTTGAGCTGCAGCTCGTAGCGGCCGTGATCGGTCACGATGTCGCCCAGCAGCAGCGCGCGGCCGTCGCCGAGCCGCGGCACATACACGCCGAACTGGTGTCCCGCGTAGACCGCCGCCAGCGGCTGTGCGTTCGGCGCAAGGGCGTTGCCGGCGAGCTGTTCGACCAGCGACGCCGCCGGTTCGGCGGGCAGGCCGAGCTGCTCGGCCAGCGGCGCGTTGAAAGCCACCAAACAGGGCGCCGGCAGCGGCGTGGGTGTCTGTGGCAGGTAAAAATCGGCCGGCAGCGTGCCGAACCCACTGCGGACCAGGATGCCGTCGAGCACAGACACGCGCAGTGAAGCCGCGACCTAACGCAGGGTCTGGAGCAGGGGTTGGCGCATGGCGCGCCTGGTGCGGCAAGCGGCTGTGGCATCGCAAGCCGCTGCGAACGCAACGCCCATCGGCAGCGCGAAGGTCATGGCCACGGGCTCACGGCGCCGCTTTCACCGCCACACCATCGCCCGGGTCGACCATCACGAAGCGGCTCGGTCCGGCGCCGGTCGGGATGTTGGAGTAGGCGGTCCACAGGGTTCCGTTGCGCCGGTCGAAGGTGATCATGCGCAGGTACGCCATCTGACTCGGCAGCGGGAACACCTCGAAGCTGCGATCGGCGGGCTTGAACTTGTAGATGGCATCGGCATTGCTGGTGCCGACCCACACCACCTTACGCCACGGGTCCCACACCGCGCTGTAGGCGGCGTTGTTCGGGTCCGGCATCATGACACGGCCGAGTTCGCGGTCGGCCTTGCTGTCGTAGATCAGCAGCTCGCCGGTGCCGAACATGGGTACGTACAGCACGTCCTGGTCGTCGATCGCCATGCGCCGCGGGCCGGCACCCTGCGGCAGCGGCAGGTAGACGTCGATCTTGCTGGTTTCGGTGTTGACGGCACCGATGCCGCCGGACAGCTGCGAGAACCACACGCGCTTGCCGTCGCGCGTGATCACCGCGCCGTACAGCGAGCTGTGCATGGCCGACTCGCCCTCGTCCTTGGGGGTGTCGACGTAACCGACCTCGCCGGTGGCGGGGTCCAGGCTCGCCATGCGGTTGCTGCCGATCAGCGTGAACCAGTAACGGCCCTTCGGGTCCGGCATGGCCTGGAATTTGTAGTCCGGCGCGATGTCGTGCGCCATCTCGTATTTGCCGAACTTGTCGAACAGCTGCCACTGCTCGGTTTTCGGATCGAAACGGCCGACCACGCCCTGCTCGAGCATGGTCACCCAGAACTTGCCGTCGGGTGTGTCGACGATGGTATGCGGACCGGTGGGGCCGGCGTAAGGGATGGGATAAGGCTTCTGTTCGCCGGTTTCGGGGTCCACGCGCAGCAGGCGGTTGTGCTGCAGATCGGCGCCCCACAGGTACGGCGAGTCTGGCGTGAGGCCGACCTCGCGCACGAACGAATCCTGCGGCAGCTGAATTTCGCGCATGACGGTTTTTTCGGTCACGCCGAGCGGCGCGCCGTAGTCGTAGCTCGTCAGCGTATCGAAGCGTGTCGGCAGGTGCCGGGCGAGGAAGGCTGAAATCTGCTCCTCGTCGTGCGCGTCGAAGGAGCCCGCGGCCGGGTCCAGGATGGTCTTGAAATCCATCTTGGCCGGGTCGTACAGGCTCTGGTCCGGGCCGATCTGCACGAACTTGACGCGCATGTAGTTGATGATGGCCTTCCAGGCGGCCTGTTTTTCGGCTTCCGTCTTGCCATCCAGCATCTTCGAGTAGGTGCGCACCTTCTGCGACGGGAACTGGTGGCAGCTGCTGCACTGCAGGATGGTGTTGGCGCGTGCCAGGTCATCGGCACCGGTACGCGGCAGCCAGGCGGCCGGCGGCGCCTGATCGGCGATGTTGTCGACGGGCGTGAGGGTGATCTTGGCCGCCTGCGCGGGGTCGATGCTGACCGGCGCGTAGCCGAGTTTGCGCACGGCCAGCACGCGGCCGGTGGCTTTTTCCGGTAGCGCATAGCGGCCGTCGGCGTCGGTGAACACGGTGAAGGTGGAGGCACCGACCGTCATCTCGGCCGGCTGCAGGGTGACCATGGCTTGCGCGATGGGTTGGCCCGCGCCGTCGATGACCAGGCCTGAGGTGGCGATGGCGGCGGCGGGCACCCAAAGCACCGCCGCCGCCATCCCCATGAGTAACCGGCCGTGGCCGGTGGCACTGCCTGCCATTTTCTCCTCCGTAACCCGGTGTCGCGACGTTTGCAGTCAAACGCCTGCGCAGGGCGCGGAATCTACTTCATAACGGACGTTCGGGCAACGCTGGGGTCAGGCCGCCGCGCGCTGCTGGTGCGGCGTGTCGAAACGCGCCAGCAGCTGCGCTTCGAGCGCCTTGGTTTGGGCGATGCTGGCTTCCTTGACATGGCCGAAGCCGCGAATCTGCTGCGGCAGGCTGGCGATCTGTACCGCGAGCGCGTGGTTGTCGTGGTCGAGTCGGGCCAACAGCGTCTCGACGGTGCGTTCGTAGTCGACGATCAGGCGCCGCTCCTGGCGTCGCTCGGCGGTGTGGCCGAACGGATCGAACAGGCTGCCGCGCAGGAACTTGAGCTTGGCCAGACCCCGCATGGCGGTCAGCATCCAGGCACCGTACTCGCGCTTTTGCAGTTCGCCGCTGACCGGATCGCGCCGCGCCAGCAGCGGTGGTGCCAGGTGAAAGCGCAGGCGCGTGTCGCCGGCGAAGGTCTCGCGCAGCTTGGTCAGGAACTCGCCGTCGGTGTACAGGCGCGCCAC
>NZ_JAQVGQ010000017.1 GCF_028696615.1 Immundisolibacter sp.
AGAATCGCTCGCCCGCGCCGCGGCCATCGCCAGTGCGGCGCGCGAGGCCGACGTGCGCCTGCGCGGCTACGTGTCCTGCGTGCTCGGCTGCCCCTACGAGGGCGCCACCGACCCCGGCCGGGTGGCGGAACTGGCCGCCGCGTTGTTCGATCTGGGCTGCTACGAGGTCTCGCTCGGCGACACCATCGGCGTCGGCACGCCGGGCAAGGCGCGGGCGCTGGTGCAGCGCGTGCGTGAGACAACGCCCGACCGGCCGCTGGCGCTGCACTTTCACGACACCTACGGCCAGGCGCTGGCCAACCTGCTGGCCTGCCTCGACCTTGGCATCAGCAGCATCGACGCCTCGGTGGCCGGCCTCGGCGGCTGTCCGTACGCGCCGGGCGCCAGCGGCAACGTGGCCAGCGAGGACGTGATCTATATGCTGCACGGACTCGGCATCGGCACCGGTGTGGATCTGGACGCGCTATGCCGCGCCGGCGCCTACATCAGCGAGGCACTCGGGCGGCCGTCGGCCAGCCGCGCCGGACGGGCGCTGGCGGCACGGGCGGCAGCATCCTGAATCAGCCCGAGCTTTCCCCCTTCAAAACCACAGCCGCAGCCCGGCGACGAGGCCGAAATTGCTCGTCTCCAGCCCCTTCGCGCGGGCGAAATCGGCGCTGTCGCCGAGCGTGCGCACCCACTCGACGCCAACGTAGGGCGCGAACTGCCGGCGCAGCTCGTAGCGCAGCCGAAGGCCGAGCTGCACGTCGTCGATGCCGCGCCCGACGCCCCAGGACTTCACCTCCTGCGCGGCGGCGTTGATCTCCAGGCGCGGCTGCAGCACCAGGCGCTGCGAGAGCAGCAGCTCGTGCTCGAACTGCGCCCGGGCGCTCACGTCGCCGTCCTCGCTCACGAACAGCGCCAGCTCCGTGTCGAAGCGGTACGGCGCCAGGCCCTGCACGCCGAGCACGCCAAACGCGCGGTCGCGATCCCGTCCGCTGCCGTAGGCGCGGTCGTAACGCAGGCCAGCCTGCAGGTCCCAGTACGGCGCCACCAGCCGGCCGTACAGCGCCTGCAGCTCGGCCTCGCCGTGGCTGTTCGACACCGGGCTTTCGCCCTCGGTCTTCAGCCACAGGCGCCGGTAGTCGCCGCCGTACCAGCCCTGCGCGTCCCACAGCAGGTGATCCGGGCCGTCGTCGGCGCGGTATTCGAGCCGGTCGACCAGCAGGTAACCGAAGTTCTGGTCGTCCTCGTGCACGTGCGGCCAGTCGGCCGGCACGCGACCTGCCCCGGCGTCGGCGGCGAGCGCCGGGGCGACCGCCGACCCCAGCAGCACCGCCAACGCTGGCGCGCACGTCGCGGTGCGCATCAGGCCACCTCCACCACACGCATCATGCCCATGTGCATGTGGTAGAGCAGATGACAGTGAAACGCCCAGCGGCCGGGTTCGTCGGCGGTAATCAGCAGCCGCAGCCGCTCGGCGGGCTTGACGCTCACCGTGTGCTTGCGTGGTCGGTACGCGCCGGCGCCGTTGTCCACCTCGAAGAACATGCCGTGCAGGTGGATGGGGTGCTCCATCATGGTGTCGTTGACCAGCGTGAGCCGCAGGCGCTCGCCGTGGCGGAACAGGATCGGACCGTGCACCTGCGAGAACTTCTTGCCGTCGAAGGACCACATGTAGCGCTCCATGTGGCCGGTCAGATGCAGCTCGATGTCGCGCGCCGGCGGGCGGGTGTCACGGGTCGGCGTGCGGGCCAGCAGGTCCGCGTACACCAGCACGCGGTGGTCGACGTCGGCGAGGCCGGTGCCGGGCTCGGCGGTGCGGTCGCGCTGCAGCTGCGCCACGCCGGCGTTGCCGACGCCGTGGTTGTCGGCACCGTGCACGGCCAGCACCGGGCCCGGCGCGGCGCGCTCGACGCCGGTCTTGGCGCTGCGCGGGCCGGATGCAGGCGGCACGTGACCCATGGCCGCGTGGTCGACCGGCGGCGAGCCGCCCATCGCGTGACCGGCGTGTGGATCGGGCACCGTGTGGCCCATGGCGGCGTGACCGGCGTGCGGATCGGCGCTCGGCGCGTGGCCCATCGCCGCGTGGTCCATGCCGGTCGTATCCGGGCCGGACATCGCCCCGCCGCCGTGCCCGCCGTGGCCCGCGTGGTCCATGCCCATGTCCGTCATCGTGCGCAGCGGGCGCCGGCGCAGCGCCGGTATGGCGGCCGTCATGCCGGCACGCGGCGCCAGCGTGCCGGCCGCAAAGCCGCTGCGGTCCATGGACTCCGCAAACACCGTGTAGGCGCGGTCCTGCGGGGTGACGATGACGTCGTAGGTCTCGGCGATGGCGATCTGCAGCTCGTCCGTCTCGACCGGCTGCACGTCCTGGCCGTCGGCCTGCACCACCGTCATCGGCAGGCCCGGGATGCGCAGATTGAAGTAGGTCATGGCCGAGCCGTTGATGAAGCGAAGGCGCACCCGCTCGCCGGGCGCAAACAGCCCGGTCCAGTTGCCGGCCGGGTGCAGGCCGTTCATCAGATACGTGTAGGTGTAACCGGTCACGTCGGCGATGTCGGTGGGGCTCATGCGCATCCGCTGCCAGGCAAGCCACTGCTGCCACTGCCCCGCAGCCAGCACCTGCGGCAGGGTTTGCTCCTGAAAGTTGTAGTAGTGACTGACCTTCTTGAGCTTGGCGAGCACCGCCCGCGGGTCCTCGTGCGTCCAGTCCGACAGCAACACCACGTAGTCGCGCTCGAAGGGCTCGGCGTAGCCGCCGGCCGGGTGGATCACCAGCGGCCCGTATACGCCGGTCTGCTCCTGCAAGCCGGAGTGGCTGTGGTACCAGTAAGTGCCCGCCTGACGCACCGGAAAACGCGCCTCGAAGGTCTCGCCCGGCCGAATGCCGGGGAAGCTCACGCCCGGCACGCCGTCCATCTCGAACGGCAGCAGGATGCCGTGCCAGTGGATCGACGCGTCCTCATCATCCAGCGTGTTGCGCACGCGAAGCCGCGCCTCCTGCCCCTCGTACAGCTCGATCAGCGGCCCCGGCACGCTGCCGTTCAGGGTGTGAGCGAAGGCGCGTTTGCCGGCGATGTCGATGCGCTCTCGCGCCACCGTCAGATCGACGCTCACCGGCCCCGGCGGCACGGCCGCCACGGCGCCCGACAACGGTCGCGCCCAGCCCGGCAGCAGCGCGTCGACGCCGGCCAGCAGGCCACCGGCGGCCAGACCGCCGAGCAGGCGCCGGCGCGTGAGGCGGCGAGGCGGCCACGGCATGCTCATGAGCGATCGGTCCTCGGTGACCGCGCCAGCAGACGGCACGCCGCCATCAGTCCAGCCCCAGCTTGTGCATGCGGTAGCGCAGCTGGCGCAGCGTCAGGCCCAGGCGGGCGGCGGCCGCGGTGCGGTTGTAGCGCGTGGCCTCAAGCGCCGCCTGGATGCGTGTCCGCTCGAGGGCGTCGAGTTCGGCGTCCAGGGCGTCGCCCAGCGCCGGCATGGCCACCGGCGGCGTCGGCAGCTGCAGGTCGCCGGCGTCGATGCGCTGATCCTCGCACAGCGCCGCGGCGCGCTCGAGGATGTTTTCGAGCTCGCGCACGTTGCCGGGAAAGTCGTAATCCTGCAACGCCGCCAGCGCCGCCGGCGTCAGCGTGAGCCGCCGCCCGCCACCGATGCGCGCCAAAAGATCCTCCACCAGCGCCGGGATGTCCTCGCGCCGCTGGCGCAGCGCCGGCACCGTCAGTTCGATCACGTTGATGCGGTAGTAGAAATCTTGACGGATGCGGCCGCTGTGCAGCAGCGCCGTGAGGTCCTCGTGCGTGGCGCTGAGCACGCGCACGTCGACCGGCACCTCCTGGCGCGCGCCGACCGGCCGCACCGCGCGTTCCTGCAGCGCGCGCAGCAGCTTGACCTGCATGGCCGGCGGCACGGCGCCGATCTCGTCCAGAAACAACGTGCCGCCGGCGGCGGCCTGAAACAGCCCCTCGCGATCCTGCGTGGCACCGGTGAAGCTGCCCTTGACGTGCCCGAACAGTTCGCTCTCGAGCAGGTGTTCCGGGATGGCGGCGCAGTTGACCGGCACGAACGGCCCGCCGGCGCGCGCGCCCAGGGCATGGATCAGCCGCGCCACGCGCTCCTTGCCGACACCCGACTCGCCGCGGATGAACACCGGCGCCTGGCTGCGCGCCAGCTTGGCCACCGTCACGCGCAGGGCGCCGATGGCCGGCGACTGGCCGACCAGCTCGGGCGTGCCCGGCTGCGGCGCCGCGCGCGCCACGGACAGGCGCAGCGCCGTGTCCACCAACCCGCGCAGCGCCGCCAGGCGCACCGGTTTGTTGACGAAATCGAAGGCGCCCGCCTTCATCGCCGCCACCGCGGCATCGACATCGCCGTGGGCGGTGATGATGGCCACCGGCAGCTGCGGCCGGCTGCGCTGGACGTGCGCGAGCAGATCGAGGCCGCTGCCGTCCGGCAAGCGCAGGTCGCACAGACACAGCCGGTAGTCGCCGGCGAGCAGGGCCTGGCGCGCGGCGGCGATCGAGCCGGCGCGGTCGCTGTCCAGCCCCATGCCGGCCAGCGTGATCGCCAGCAGTTCGCACAGGTCCGGCTCGTCGTCGACGATCAACACCCGCGGTCCGGCGGTCATGACGGCATTCATGCAGCGACTCAGAGTTTGTGAAGAAATGTGCGTCCCGCGCATGCCTTGCGTCGCCCGTCCGGTACACGCCCGGACGGGCTCCCGCGAATCAAGCCCTTGCGTGCTCGATTCGCGTCCGGCCATCCCTGGCCGGCCTGAGCGCTTGAAAAATTCACAAGCTCTCAGGCCAGTTGGCGCCGGCGGCTGTCGGCCAGCTCGATGCGAAAACCCGCCCCGCCCGCCGCCGGCGAGTAGTACACGATGCGCGCCTGGTTGGCCGCGCACAGCTCGCGCGCCGTGAACAGGCCAAGCCCGGTGCCGTCGGCGCGGCTGGTGTGGAACGGCTCGAACAGGCGCTCACGCTCGCCGGGCGCCACGCCGGGGCCGCGGTCCTCGATTTCAATCAGCGGCCGGTCGCGCGAGGCCGAATGACGCGCCCGCACCGTCACCTGCGGGCAGGCGGCGCCGGCGGCGTGACGCAGTGCATTGTCCAACAGGTTCTCGATCACCTGCTGCAGCTGCCCCGGCGCGGCGCGCGTCACCACCTCGCCGGCGACGATCAGCTCGATCGCCTCGCGCGGCACCCGGCGGCTGGCGCAATAACCGTCGATGAGCTGCGCCAGCCACGGCCCCACCTGCAGCAGCTCGGTCTGGACCGGCTGCGGGCGGCCGAGCGCCAGCACTTCCTCGATGATCCGGTTCACGCGCTGGCTCTGCCGCAGCAGGATGTCGACCAGGCGCCGCTGCGCCGGGTCCAGCCGCGCGTCCTCGGCGAGCAGCTGCGCGGCATGGCCGATGGCGCCGAGCGGGTTTCGCACCTGATGGGCGATGCTGGCCACCAGCCGGCCGAGCGAGGCCAGTTTCAGCAGCTGCGCCTGCTGGTTCAGGCTGGCCGTGTCGTCGAGGAAAATCAGCGTGTCCGCCGCCGGATCGGCGCCGAGGGCGGCAAACCGCGGCGCCCAGGCATCGGCGGCTGCCGGCGGCGGCTCGTCACGACCGGCCCGCCAGGCACCGAGCGCCTGATCGAGCGCCGGCGCCAACTCCTGCAGGCCGGCACCTGGCGCCACACGCCGGCCGAGCAGCCGGGCCGCGGAGCCATTGGCCAGACGAACACGCCGCGCCGGGTCCACCACCAGCACCCCGGTCTGCATGCGCTGGATGATCTCGTCGTTCAGGCGCGCCAAGCCCAGTGCCTGCCGGCGCCGCTCGGCCGCCAGCAGCGTGCTGCGGCGTACCCGGCGCGACATCTCGAAGGCCAGCGCCGCGGCGGCAAAACACGTGCAGCCGAGCAGGCCGGCCTGCGGGTAAGTGGGCGCCAGCCCCTGCGCGCTGGCCCGGTACAGGCTCTCGCCCAGCACCGCCAGCGTCGCCAGCGCGGCGTACAAAAACGCCAGCCGCCCGGATACCAGCAGCCCGCCGCCGGCCACCACCACCACCAGCAGGATGCCGAGCCCGCTGGCGAGCCCGCCGCTGGCATGCGCGAGCGCCGTCAGCGCCAACACGTCGCCGCTCACCAGCAACGTGATCTGCAGGTTGAAGCGCGGCCAGCGCAGCGCCTGCATGACCAGGGCCAGCAGCGCCCAGGCCAGGTACGCCAGCGCCACCCACCGATACAGCTGCGGCGCGACCGAGCCGAGCGGTTTCAGCGGCGGATCGAGCAGACTCAAGCCCAGCAGCAGGCCCGAGCTGCCCAGGCGCAACACATTGAACCAGACCAGCGGCAGCCAGGTGAGGCGCTCGCGCGGATCATCGTCCAGACCGAACAGCACCGCAGCGCGCGCCGCGCCGCCGGCAGACGGCGTGCGGGGCGTGTCGTCAATCACCGCCGAGCGCGGCCCGCCAGCGCGCCTGCAGCCAGTCCGCCATCAGCCAGCGCAGGCCGTCGTGCGCCGCGAACGTGCGCACCCACTCGCGCCCGCGCACGAACTGCCGGTGCCGCGCCTGACAGCCGGCCGCATCGGCGCGGCCCAGCCACACCGTGCCGACCGGCTTGTGCTCGCTGCCGCCGCCGGGGCCGGCGATGCCGGTGATGGCAAGGCCGAGATCGGCGCCAAAACGCTCGCGCACGCCAAGCGCCATCTGCCGCGCCACCGGCTCGCTGACCGCGCCGTGTTCGGCCAGGGTGGCGGCGTCCACGCCGAGCAGGTCGTGCTTGGCGCTGTTGGCGTAGCTGACCACGCCGCCCAGGAAATAGGCCGACGCGCCCGGAATGTCCGTGATGATCTTGCCCACCAGCCCGCCGGTGCAGGACTCGGCCACCGCCAGCGTCTGGCCGGTTTCGGTCAGGTACCGGGCGCACAGCTGCGGCACCGATTCGGCGCTGAAATCCACCAGCACATCGGCCAGGCGCTCCAGCACGAAGCGCCGCAAGGCGTCGATCTGCGCCGCGCTGGCGTCGTAGAGCTTCAGCTCCAGCTCCGGGAAGATGGCCCGGTAGCCGAGTTCCACGCCGTGCTGCTCGGCCCACGGCCGCATCACGTCGGCCAGGCTCGACTCGCCGATGCCAAGGAAGCGGATGAAGCTGTGCGTGGGTTTGCGCGCCTGCGGCAGGCCGGCCAGAAAATCGCGCAGCATCGGCTGCATCTCGCGCGGCGGGCCGGGCAGCGCCACCACCTGCTTGCGCACGCCGGCCAGCTGGAGAGTGGTCACGAAGCCGGGCGCGGTGCCGTTCGGGTTCTCCAGAATCCGCGATCCGGCCGGGAACAGCGCCTGCTTGCGGTTGTTTTCGGTGAGCGGGATGCCGAACTCGGCGAAGCGGCGCTCGATGTGCTGCCAGCTTGGCAGGTCGAACTCGAGTGGCACGCCGGCCAGCTGCGCCACCACCTCGGCGGTCAGATCGTCCTCGGTCGGCCCGAGCCCGCCGGTCATGAACACCCAGTCGGCACGCGAAAGCGCCGTGCGCAGCACGAAATCGAGATCACCGCGCCGGTCGCCGGCGGTCAGCATCAACTGAATCTCGAAGCCGGCCTCGCCGAGCTGGCGGGCGATCTCGGCGCTGTTGCTGTCGATCAGTTCACCGCGCAGCACCTCCTCGCCGGTGCTGACGATGCAGGCGGTCGGTCTCGAATCGCTCACGCTGGGTGCTCGTTGACGGATGGACGGGACGGTTGCGGCAGTATGCCGTGCGGTGTGGGTAAATGCCGAGCCACTGCGCCGCCTGCACCGTTCTGCGCGCCGCGACCGGTCGACACGCCCCCGACTCGACCACCGATCCGGCCAGCCGAGCCCGCCGCGCCGTACACTGCGCGCCCCGCTGCCCAGCCATCTGCCATGCCCGCCGTTTTCCTGCTCGGTCCGACCGCCGCCGGCAAGTCCGCGCTGGCGCTCGCCATCGCGGCGCGCCTACCGTGCGAGATCGTCAGCGTCGACTCCGGGCAGGTGTACCGTGGCATGGACATCGGCACCGCCAAGCCGTCGCCGGCTGAGCGGGCCGCCGTGCCGCATCACCTGATCGACATCCGCAACCCCGATCAGCCCTACTCGGCCGGGCAGTTCCGCGACGACGCGCTGCGCCTGATCGGCGACATCGAGGCGCGCGGGCGCATCGCGCTGCTGGTCGGCGGCACGTTTCTGTACTTTCGCGCGCTCGAGCGGGGTCTCGCCCCGCTGCCGGCGGCCGACGCCGCCACGCGCCGGGCCATCGAGGACGAGGCCGCCGCGCGCGGCTGGGCGGCGCTGCACGCCGAGCTCGCCGGGGTCGACCCGGCGGCGGCCGCGCGCATCGCGCCGGCCGACCGCCAGCGCATCGCCCGCGCGCTCGAGGTGTACCGCCTCACCGGCCGGCCGCTGAGCGCCTGGCAGGCCGCGGGCGATGCGGTGACCAACCCGCCGGCGCTGCGCCTGATCCTCGCCCCGGCTTCGCGCCAGGCGCTGTACGCCGCGGTCGAGGCGCGCTTTTCGGCCATGCTCGCCGCCGGCCTGCTGGACGAAGTCGCCGCGCTGCTGCGGGCCGGCTACGGGCGCGAGCTGCCGGCGCTGCGCGCGGTCGGTTACCGGCAGGCCTGCGCGCACCTTGCCGGCGAGATCGACCACCCGACCCTGCTCGACAGCGGCTGCGCCGCCAGCCGCCAGTACGCCAAACGCCAGCTCACCTGGCTGCGCGGCGACCCGCACGGGCACTGGCTTGAGCCCGGCAGCGCGCGGCTGCTGGAGCGGGCCTGCAGCCTGATCGCCGCCGCCACCGGCCATGGCGCGTGAACCGCCGCCGAGGACAGCGGTCGAACCGCCAACCCCACTTGAGTACCCGGGCCGCGGTGCCCATATTGCTACACTGAACGCGCTAGGCTACCCCCCCGGGCCCGGCGCATATTCGAGGACGACACAATGAAAAAATCCCAGGGCCTGCAGGACCCGTTTCTGAACCAGCTGCGCAAGGAACACATTCCGGTATCGATCTTCCTGGTCAACGGCATCAAGCTGCAGGGCCATGTCGAGGCTTTCGATCAGTACGTGGTGGTGCTCAAGAACGCCGTTTCACAGATGATCTACAAACACGCCATTTCCACCGTGGTGCCGGCCCGGCCGGTGCGTATCCCGACGGTGGTGGAAGACGAGGCTGCGGAGGCTGGCAATTCTTAAGCCGACCGCAGGCAGCGACCTGGCCACGGCGCCGGTACCAACCGGCGCCGTGCGCTCGACGGCAGCGCCGGCCCAGCGGGCCATCGTGGTGGCCGTCGAGCTGCCGGGCGCCGACATTCCACTCGACGACGATCTCGCCGAAGCGCTCGAACTGACGCGCGCCGCCGGCGCGCAGGTGGTGGGCAGCCTCGGCTGCCGGCGCGCCCAGGTGGACCCGGCGCTGTTCATCGGCAGCGGCAAGACGGCGGAACTGGCCGAGCAGGTCGCCGCCGCTCAGGCCGACCTGGTCATCATCAACCAGCCGTTGAGCCCCTCGCAGGAACGCAACCTCGAGCGCCAGCTCAAGTGCCAGGTGGTGGACCGCATCGGTCTCATCCTGGACATCTTCGCCCGCCGCGCCCGCTCGCACGAGGGCAAGCTGCAGGTGGAGCTCGCCCAGCTGCGGCACCTGTCCACGCGCCTGGTGCGCGGCTGGACCCACCTCGAACGTCAAAAAGGCGGCATCGGCCTGCGCGGTCCCGGCGAGAGCCAGCTCGAGACCGACCGCCGCCTGCTGCGCGTGCGCCTGCGCCAACTCGAGGCGCGCCTGCAGCGCGTGGTCGGCCAGCGCGTCAACAGCCGCCGCCAGCGCACACGCAGCGAAACGCCCACCGTGGCGCTGGTCGGCTACACCAACAGCGGCAAATCGACGCTGTTCAATGCGCTCACGGCGTCCGAGGTGTTCGCCGCCGACCTGCTGTTCGCCACGCTCGACTCGACCCTGCGCCGCCTCGAACTGCCCGACTGCGAGCCGCTGGTGCTGGTCGACACGGTCGGCTTCGTGCGCCGCCTGCCGCACGATCTGGTGGCCGCCTTCCGCTCCACGCTGGAAGAGGTGCGCAGCGCCAGCCTGCTGCTGCACGTGGTCGACGGTGCGCGCGAGGACCAGCGCCAGCTCATGATCGACCAGGTCAACGGCGTGCTGCGCGACATCGGCGCCGACCAGGTGCCACAGATCGAGGTCATGAACAAGATCGACCTGACCGACCACCCACCGGCCCGCAATGGCGCGGCCGGCGGCACCGAGCGGGTATGGCTGTCGGCGCGCAGCGGCGCCGGTCTGGACCTGCTGCGGGCGGCCATCGGCGAGCGGTTTGCCGCCGGCCTGTCGCACCAGCGTCTGCACCTGCCGCGCTGCGACGGGCGCCTGCGCGCACAGGTGTTCAGCCTGGCGCAGGTGCGGCACGAGGAATTCCAGCCCGACGGCAGCTGGTCGGTGGAGTTCGACATCCGGCGCCGCGAGCTGCAACGTCTGGCGCCGTTGCTGGCAGCGGCCGACGCGCTGCCGGCCACCGCGCGACCTGTGGAACAATAAGCTCCCCACCACGCCGGCCCACCGGCATTAGGAGACATCGATGGCCTGGAACGAACCGGGCGGGTCCGGCAATCGTGACCCGTGGGGTCGGCGCGCCGACGCCGGTCCGCCGGACCTCGACGAACTATTCCGCCGCCTGCGCCGGCGCCTGGGCGGCGGCGATTCGCGCAACGGCAATCCCGCCGGACCGCCGCCGGCGCTGTGGGGCGGCCTGCTGGCGCTGCTGGTGGCGCTGTGGCTGGGCTCCGGCTTTTACGTCGTCCGCGAAGGCGAGCGTGGCGTGGTGCTGCGCTTTGGCAAGTTCGCCAGCACCACCACGCCCGGCCTGCGCTGGCACCTGCCTGCGCCGATCGAGCGCGTGCTGCGCGTGAACATCGGCGAGATCCGCACCGCCGAGATCGGCTACCGCAGCCAGGCGCGCAGCCGCGCCGACACCGACGTGACGCAGGAATCGCAGATGCTGACCGCCGACGAGAACATCGTCGACGTCAAGCTCGCCGTGCAGTACCGCGTCAAGGACGCCGCCGACTACGTGTTCAAGGTGCGCGAGCCGGACCTGACCGTGGCGCAGGTGGCCGAGTCGGCCATCCGTGAGGTGGTCGGCAAGAGCCGCATGGAATTCATCCTCACCGAAGGCCGCGACGCGGTCGCCCAGCAGGTGGCCGAACTGCTGCAGACCACGCTCGACCGCTACGGCACCGGCATCGAGGTGACCTCGGTCAACATGCAGGACGCGCAGCCGCCGGAACCGGTGCAGGCGGCCTTCTTCGACGCCGTCAAGGCGCGCGAGGACGAGCAGCGCCTGATCAACGAGGCGCAGGCCTACCGCAACGAGGTCATCCCGCGCGCCCGCGGCGAGGTGGCGCGCATCCTCGCCGACGCCGAGGCGTATCGGGGCGAGGCCGTCGCCCGCGCCGAAGGCGACGGCGCCCGTTTTGCCCAGCTCGCCCAGCAGTACCGTGCCGCGCCGCAGGTGACGCGCCAGCGCCTGTACCTCGAGACCATGGAGCAGGTGCTCGCCCGCACGCCCAAGGTGCTGGTCGGTGACGGCAGGCAGGTCGCGCTGCTGCCGCTCGACAAGCTGCTGGCACCGGCCGGTGCCGAGCAGGCATCGGCCGCCGCTACCGAACCTCCGCCACCGTCCGCGAGTGCGCCGCCACGGTCGGCACGCGAACGCAGCGACTACCCGCGCGGCCGCGAGCCCCGCCCATGAGTCCGACCCTGAGCCCGACCCGATGAGCAACCGCCTGCCGATCATCGGCGCCCTGCTGCTGCTGGCGCTGGCGCTGCTGAACGCCACCTTCTACACGGTCGACCAGCGCGAGCGCGTGCTGCTGTTCCGCCTGGGCGAGGTGGTCGCCGCCGACCTACCGCCCGGGCTCAAGCTCAAGACGCCGTTCATCAACACGGTGGTCAAGTACGACGGGCGCATCCAGACGCTCGACCGCGGCCCGGTGCGCTACCAGACCAGCGAGCTGAAGAACGTGGTGGTCGACTCGTTCGTCAAGTGGCGCATCGCCGACACGCGGCGCTTTTTCGTCGCCGTCGGCAGCGGTGACGTCAACACGCGCCTGGCGCAGATCGTCAACGACCTGTCGCGCAACGAATTCGGCAAGCGCACCGTGCAGGCGGCGGTCAGCGGTGACCGGCACGAGATCATGGACATCCTGCGCCAGCGCGCCAACGAGCGCGCCGCCGAGTTCGGCGTCGAGGTGATCGACGTGCGTATCAAGCGCGTCGACCTGCCGACCGAGGTCAGCAGCTCGGTGTTCAGCCGCATGGAGGCCGAGCGCAAGCGCGTGGCCGCCGAGCTGCGCGCCAAGGGCGCCGAGGAAGGCGAGCGCATCCGCGCCCAGACCGACAAGGAGCGCACGCTGCTGCTGGCCAACGCCCAGCGCGACGCCCAGCGCGTGCGCGGCGAGGGCGACGCCGACGCGGCCGCCCGCTACGCCGCCGCCATCGGCAGCGACGGCGAGTTCTTCGACTTCTACCGCAGCCTGGAAGCCTACCGGCACAGCCTCGGTACCGGCCGCGACCTGCTGGTGCTGGACCCGGGCAGTGCGTTTTTCCGTTATTTCGACGCCGCCCCGGCGGGCGGGCGCTGAGGCCGCCATGCGCGACCTGGCGGCGGCGTTCTGCCTGATGCTGGTGCTCGAAGGGCTGGTGCCGTTCCTGAATCCCGGCCTGCTGCGGCGCACCGCCGCGCTCACCAGCCAACTGCCGGACCGGGCGCTGCGCCTGGCCGGTCTGGGCAGCATGCTGGCTGGCCTGCTGTTGCTGCAACTGGTGCGCTGAGGCTCCCATGCGCTGGTTGCTGCCACCCGGCATCGAGGACCTGCTGCCGCCGCAGGCGCAGGCGCTGGAGTCCGCCCGCCGCCGCCTGCTCGACCTGTTCGCCGCCTGGGGCTATCGGCTGGTGATGCCGCCGCTGGTCGAATACGCCGACGCGCTGCTCACCGGCACCGGGGCGGACCTGGCCGAGCAGACGTTTCAGGTGACCGATCCGCTGTCCGGCCGGCTGCTGGCGATCCGCGCCGACATCACCCCGCAGGTGGCGCGCATCGATGCCCGCGACGGCAACCCCGCGCCGGCGCGGCTGTGCTATCTCGGTTCGGTGCTGACCGCGCAGGAAGGCGCCCCCGGCACCTGCCGCAACCCCATGCAGGTGGGTGCCGAGCTGTACGGTCACGGCGGCCCGGAAAGTGACGTCGAGGTGCTGCGCCTGCTGCTGGAAACACTGCGCGCGACCGGCCACGACAAGGTGCACGTGGACCTGGGCCACGTGGGCATCTTCCGGGGTCTGAGCGAGGCCGCGGGTCTCGACAGCGAGGCCGAGCACGCGCTGTTCGAGCTGCTGCAGCGCAAGGCACGCCCCGACATCGCCGCTTTCGTGACCGCGCTTGGCCTGCCGGCGGCGGCGCGCGACTGGTTCGTGCAGCTGCCGCAGTGCTTCGGACCGATCGATCGCCTGCCCGAGTTGCGAGCGCGGCTTCGCGATTTGCCGGCCAGCGTGACGGCCGCCATCGACGCGCTCGAAACCATCGCGCACGAGCTGCTGCGCTTCGTGCCGGACCTGCCGCTGTTCGTCGATCTGGCCGAGCTGCGCGGCTACCACTACCACACGGGGCTGGTGTTCGCGGCCTACGGCGCCGGCTTCGGCCAAGCCATGGCCTGGGGCGGCCGCTACGATGGCGTCGGTGGCGTGTTCGGCCGCGCCCGGCCGGCCACCGGCTTCAGCGCCGATCTCAAACGCCTGCTCGGCACGCCACCGGCGCCGCCGCTGCCGGTGCTGGCGCCCTGGTCCAGCGATCCCGAACTCACGGCGCTGATCGAGCGCCTGCGGGCCGACGGCCGCGCCGTGATCCATGAACTTCCCGGCAGCGAGCCGGGCCCGGTCGGCGCGCGCATCGTGCGCCACGACGGCGCCTGGCGGCTGCAAGACGCAGGATGAACTGACTGATGGCGAAGAACGTCGTCGTGATCGGCACCCAGTGGGGTGACGAAGGCAAGGGCAAGATCGTCGACCTGCTCACCGAGCAGGCCGCCGCGGTGGTGCGCTTTCAGGGCGGCCACAACGCCGGACACACGGTGGTGGTGGGCGGCGTCAAGACCGTGCTGCACCTGCTGCCGTCCGGCATCCTGCGCCCGGGCGTGCTGTGCCTGATCGGCAACGGCGTGGTGCTGGCGCCGGACGCGCTGCTGAAGGAAATCGCCGAGGTCGAGGCCGCCGGCGTCGACGTGCGCTCGCGCCTTCGCGTGAGCCCGGCCTGCCCGCTCATCCTGCCGTGTCATGCGGCGCTCGACCAGGCGCGCGAGTCGGCGCTGGGTGAGGGCAAGATCGGCACCACCGGGCGCGGCATCGGTCCTGCCTACGAGGACAAGGTCGCCCGCCGCGCGCTGCGCATGGGTGATCTGCTGCAGCCCACGCGCTGCGCGGCCAAGCTCGGCGAGCTGCTGGACCTGTACAACTTTTTGCTCACGCAGCGCTTCGGCCGCCCGGCGCTGGAGCTCCAGCCCATGCTGGACGCCGCGCTCGCCTGGGGCGAGGCACTGCGCGAGCTGGTCGCCGACGTGCCCGGCCTGCTGCACGAGCTGATGGCGGACGACAAGCCGGTCATGTTCGAGGGCGCGCAGGGCACGCTGCTCGACGTCGACCACGGCACGTATCCGTTCGTGACCTCGTCCAACACCATCGCCGGCGCGGCGGCGGTCGGCGCCGGCGTGGGCCCCACCGGCATCAACTACGTGCTCGGCATCACCAAGGCGTACACCACGCGCGTGGGTTCGGGCCCGTTCCCGACCGAGCTGTTCGACGAGGTCGGCCGGCATCTGGCGGACGTCGGCGCCGAGCGTGGCGCCACCACCGGCCGGCCGCGCCGCTGCGGCTGGTTCGACGCCGTCGCCATGCGCCGCAGCGTGCAGCTGAACGGCGTCAGCGGCCTGTGCATCACCAAGCTCGACGTGATGGATGGCCTGGATACGGTGAAAATCTGCGTCGATTACCGCGGCGGCTCGGGACCGTTCGGCCTGTACGACGCCGACGCGCTGGCGGCCTGCGAACCGGTGTACGAGGAACTGCCCGGCTGGCAGGGCGTGGGCAATGTCGGCAGCTTCGACCAGCTGCCGGCCAACGCGGTGCGCTACCTGCGGCGGCTGGAACAGCTGCTGGGGGTGCCGGTCGACATGGTGTCCACCGGCGCCGAGCGCTCGCGCACCATCGTGCTGCGCCACCCGTTCGATTGAGCCCGCCGCGCCGGCCCCGGAAACGAAAAACCCGCCACAGCGGCGGGTTTGCATGGCGGGCCTCAGCGGCCCGCCCGATTCACTTGTTGCCCGGACTGCACCATCGGGGATGGTGCCGAGAAGAGGACTTGAACCTCCACGGGGTTTCCCCCACTAGCACCTGAAGCTAGCGCGTCTACCAATTTCGCCATCTCGGCCCGGCGCACCGACCGTGACCGGCCGGTGCGAGCGCGGCATTTTACTGCCATTGATCCAACTGTCAACGAATCATCACACATGACATCACGTCGCCCCCCGAAGGACCCCTACCGCGAGCGCGAAGCCGCCCGTTACGAGCAGCCGATCGCCAGTCGCGAGCTGATCCTGGAGCTGCTCGCCAAGGCCGGCCGGCCGCTGCCGGCCGAGCACATCGCCGAGCGCCTGGCGCTGCGCGCCGACTGGGCGCGCGAGGCGCTGGCGCGGCGTCTTTCCGCCATGGTGCGCGACGGTCAGCTGCTGCTCGACCGGCGCGGCCGCTACGGGCCGGTGCAGGAGATGGCGCTGCTGCGCGGGCGGGTCAGCGCCCACCGCGACGGCTACGGGTTCCTCATTCCCGACGGCGACCATCCGGACCTGTACCTGTCGCCGCGCGAGATGCGCGTGGTGATGGACGGCGACCGGGTGGTGGCGGCCGTCAGCGGCGTCGATGCCCGCGGCCGCTACGAGGGCAGCATCGTCGAGGTGCTGGAACGCCGCCACCGGCGCGTGGTTGGCCGCTACCGGCGCGACGGCGGCTTCGCCTGGCTGGTGCCCGACGACCGGCGCCTGGGCAGCGAGATCGTGGTCACCGGCAGCGCCATCCACGGCGAGGCGCGCGACGGCCAGATCGCCGTGGTCGAGATCACCCATTACGCCGACCGCCAGCAGCCGGCGCGCGGCCTGCTGGTGGAGGTGCTCGGCGAGCACCTGGCGCCGGGCATGGAAATCGACATCGCACTGCGCAAGCACGACCTGCCCTGGCAGTGGCCGGCCGAGGTCGAGGACGAGGCGGCCGCCTACAAGACCAGGGTGACGGCCGCCGACAAACGCGGACGCGAGGATTTCACCCACCTGCCGCTGATCACCATCGACGGCGAGGACGCGCGCGATTTCGACGACGCCGTGTACGCCGAACCGGCCGGGCGCGGCTGGCGGCTGCTGGTGGCGATCGCCGACGTCGGCCATTACGTGCGCCCCGCCAGCGCCATCGACACCGAGGCGCACCGGCGCGGCACCTCGGTGTACTTCCCGCAGCGCGTCATCCCCATGCTGCCGGAGGCGTTGTCGAACGAGCTGTGCTCGCTCAAACCCGAAGTCGAGCGCCTGGCGCTGGTGTGCGAGATGTCGATCGGCCCGCGCGGGGCGATCAAGGACTACCGCTTCGTGCGCGGCGTGATCCGCTCGCACGCCCGCACCACCTACACGCAGATCGCCGCCGTGCTCGCCGGCGATGCCGCGCTGCGCGCGCGCTACGAGGCGCTGCTGCCGCACATCGACACCCTGCAGCGCCTGTACCGGGCGCTCGACGGCGAGCGCCGGCGGCGCGGCGCGGTGGAGTTCGAGTCCGCCGAGGCGCGCATCATCTACGGCGAGGATCGCAAGATCGACCGCATCGAGCCGGTCACGCGCACGGTGGCGCACTGCATCATCGAGGAATGCATGATCGCCGCCAACCGCTGCGCGGCGGAGTTTCTGAACGCCCGCGGCCTGCCGGCGCTGTACCGCGTGCACGACCGCCCGGCGGCCGAGAAAGTGACGGCGCTGCGCAGTTTCCTGGCCGAGTTCGGCCTGCAGCTCGGCGGCGGTGACGAGCCGTCGCCGGCCGACTACCGGGCGCTGATGGAAGTCATCGCCGAGCGCCCGGACCGCGACCTGCTGCAGACGCCCGTGCTGCGCAGCTTCAAGCAGGCCGTGTACGACGCCGAGTGCCGCGGCCACTTCGGCCTGGCGCTGGACGCCTACGCGCATTTCACCTCGCCCATCCGCCGCTATCCGGACCTGCTGGTGCACCGCGCCATCGCTCACGCGCTACGCGGGCGAAAGGCCAAGTCCTACCACTACACCGGCGAGCAGATGACGGCGCTCGGCGAGCACTGCTCGCTGACCGAACGGCGCGCCGACGAGGCGACGCGCGAGGTGGTGGCCTGGCTCAAGTGCGAGTTCCTGCAGGACCGCGTGGGCGAAGTCATGAGCGGGCAGGTCAGCGGCGTGGCGGCGTTTGGCCTGTTCGTCACGCTGGATGGCGCCTACACCGAGGGCCTGGTGCACATCACCGCGCTGCCGGAGGACTATTACCATTTCGACCCCGTGCACCACCGCTTGGTCGGCGAGCGGCGCCGGCGCACGTTTCGCCTGGGTGACCGGCTCACCGTGCGCGTGATGCGGGTGGACCTCGACGAACGCAAGATCGACCTCGACTACGTCGGCCGTGACGGCGAGGGCACGCCGATGAGCGCCGCGCCGGCGCCCGGCAAGAGCCCTGGCAAGACCCGCGGCAAAGCCAAAAAAGCCGCCAACGGCAAACCACGCCGATGACCCGCCGCCCCATCGCCTACGGCCTGCACCCGGTGCGCAGCCTGCTGCAGCACGAGCCGGCCAGCGTCGCCCGCCTGCTGCTCGCCGACCCCGAACGTCCGGCGCTGGCGGAACTGGCCGCACTCGCCACCGCCCACGGCATCGCCGTCGACCGGCGGCCCGCCGCGGCGCTCGAGCGCCTGTGCGGCGGTGCCAGCCACCAGGGCGTAATCGCGCTGCTGGCGGCGCCGCCGCAGGCGGCGGACGAGAACGCGCTCGAAGGCATCCTCGCGCAATCGCCGCGCCCGCTGCTGCTGGTGCTCGACGAGGTGCAGGACCCGCGCAACCTCGGCGCGTGCCTGCGCAGCGCCGACGCCGCCGGCGCGCAGGCAGTGATCGCACCGCGCCGCAACGCGGCGGGCCTGACGCCGGCCGCCATCAAGACCGCCGCCGGCGCCGCCAGCACGGTGCCGTTCGTGCAGGTCGGCAACCTCGCCCGCACGCTGCGTTTCCTGAAAGGCGCCGGCATCACGCTGTACGGCGCCGACGCCGGCGCCGCGACGCCCATCTACCAGGCCGATTTCAGCGGCCCGTGCGCGCTGCTGCTGGGCGGCGAGGGGCAGGGTCTGCGCCGGCTCACGCGCGAGCTGTGTGATGCGCTGGTGACCATCCCGATGACCGGCGCGGTCGGCAGCCTCAACGTGTCGGTGGCGGCGGCGGTGTGTCTGTTCGAGGCGGTGCGTCAACGCGGCGCTTGTCCGGCCGGCGCCGGCTGAGTAGAATTGCCGCCCTTTTTTCGGCCGCGACAACAATCACACAGCGGTCTCCTTGCCCGGCTCGCGCGAGCCGGGCTGTCAGCCACAAGGAGTGTTCATGCGTCACTACGAAATCGTGCTGCTGGTCCACCCGGACCAGAGCGAGCAGGTGCCGGCGATGATCGACCGCTACCGCAGCGTCGTCGAGACGCGCGGCGGCGCCGTGCACCGCCAGGAGGACTGGGGGCGCCGCCAGCTGGCCTACCCCATCGCCAAGGTCCACAAGGCGCATTACCTGCTGTTCAACGTCGAGGCCACCGACGAGGCCATGCGCGAGCTGACCTCGGCCTTCCGCTTCAGCGACGCGGTGCTGCGGCACCTGGTGATCAAACGCGACGGCCCCGTCACCGAGCCGTCGCCGATCGCGCTCGCCCGCGACAGCGAGGAACGGCGCGACCGTCGACCGCGCCGCGAGGAGCGTGAGACCGCCGCTGCCGCCGACGGCGACGAAGCCGACACTGACACCGACACCGACGCCTGAACCCGCCACCCTGGTAACCGAACATGGCCCGCTATCTGCGCCGCAAGAAATTCTGCCGTTTCACCGCCGAGAAGGTGACCGAGATCGACTACAAGGACCTCGACACCCTCAAGCAGTACGTTTCCGAGACCGGCAAGATCATCCCCACCCGCATCACCGGCACCAGTGCCCGCTACCAGCGCCAGCTGACGCGCGCCATCAAGCGCGCCCGCTTCCTGTCGCTGCTGCCCTACAGCGACACCCACTGAGCCGGTGATCGGCACGTCCGCGCCCGGCGGCGAGCGCCTGGCGCGGCTGGCGGCGCGGGTCGCGGATGGCAGCTGGCCGGCGGCGGCGCTGCTGGCCGGCGCGGCGCTGGCGCTGCTCGGTGCCCTGGTGCTGCCGGCCGCGGTGGTGGTGTTGCCGCTGATGCTGGCCGGCAACGTGGCGCTGGTGACCCTACTGGCGCTCGAAACCGGTGCCGCGCCGGCCCTGCGCTGCCTGCTGCTGACGGTGCTCTTGCTGGCCCCGTTGCTGCTGCTCGGTGCTGGCCCGTTGGGCTACGTGCTGCTGATCGCCTGGCTGCCGGCGCTGCTGGCCGGGCTGGCGCTGCGCACGTGGGGCAGCCTGTCACTCGGACTGCTGCCGCTGGTCGCGCTGGCGCTCGGCGTGCTGCTGCTGGTGGATGTGAGCGGTCTCGCGGCCGGTCAGGCACAACTGCGCGCCTCGCTGTTCGACAGCCTGCATCGCCTGGACCCCACGCTGCCGACGGCCGAGCTCGACGCCGCGCTCGACCTGATGATGACGCTGGCCGGCGGTCTGCTGGCGCTGATGCTGCTGGCGGCCTGGAGCGGCGGGCTGTGCCTTGGCCGCAGCCTGCAGGCGCGCCTGCGCCGGCCGGGCGCATTTGCACAGGAGTTCCGCTCGCTGCGCTTCGGGCGGGTGTATGCGCTGCTGGTGCTGGCGGCGCTGGCGGCAGCGGCGGCCTGGCGCCTTGGCGCCGGCGGCCTGGCGGTCGAGCTGGCGCTGGTGCTGGCGTTTCCCGCGCTGCTGCAGGGGCTTGCCGTGCTGCATGCGCACACCGCGCGGTCGGCGCGCTGGCGGCGCCTGCCGTGGCTGGTCTACGTGCTGCTGGCGCTGGCCACGCCGCAGGTCGGCTCGCTGCTGGTGCTGCTGGGGCTGGTGGATAATTGGGCCGATTTCAGAAACCGCCCGCTGCGCTGAGCGCGGGCCCGACCGGCGCCACCGAATCGATGGCGCCGGTGTCGTTTCATGTCTACACAACAGCCTGGAGGCTGCGGTCATGCAAGTGATTTTGTTGGAAAAGATTCGTCACCTCGGCAACGTGGGTGACCGGGTCGAGGTCAAGGGCGGCTACGGACGCAACTACCTGCTGCCCAAGGGCAAGGCGGTGTTCGCCTCGCCGGACAACATCGCCCGCTTCGAGCAGCAGCGTGCCGCCATCGAGAAGGCGGCCGCCGACACGCTGGCCAAGGCGCAGGCGCGCGCCGCCGCCCTGCAGGACGTGACCGTCACCATCGCCCACAAGGCCGGCGAGGGCGGGCGGCTGTTCGGCTCGGTCACCACGCGCGAAATCGCCGCCGCGCTGACCGCCGCCGGCCACCCGGTGGAGCGTCACGAGCTCAGCCTGCCCGAGGGCGCCATCCGCAACGTCGGCAGCTTCCCGGCGGACGTGAACCTGCACGCCGACCTCACGGCGCGGATCACGGTGGAAGTGGTCGCGGAGTAAGCCGGTCCCGGTGGGTTTCATGGCCGATCCGGCCGCGCTCAAGGTACCGCCGCATTCCATCGAG
>NZ_JAQVGQ010000018.1 GCF_028696615.1 Immundisolibacter sp.
TACAACCACCACCTGCCCCAGCAGGCCCTGAACGCCCAGACCCCGGCGCAGGCCCTGCAGAGCTGGTACAACTCTCATCCTGAGCTCTTTCATCGAAAACCAACTAATCGGCCGGGACGTGACAGCTGGCGAAACCGTAGAGGTTCCTCAATGCGGCCTTGATCGCACCGTGCGGCCAAGTTTTGACCTGGTTGCAGATGCCACCCAACTCGGCCTCGGTGACGCCCGGAGTGGTCCGCCCGATGGCCTCCAGCAGGTTCACCTGCTTCTGGATGCAAGTCTTGATGCGGCCATCCGTGCTGTCGTGGCGCAGGTCGCGCACGGCGTTCTCGAAGTCATTCATCAGCGCATCGAGGTGCGCATCCTGGCCCGTCAGTGCGCGCAGATCGCGCACCAGGCTCGCGAACACGCCGGGCAATGTCGGGCAGAGCACGCACGGGCGACGCAGGTCGTAGCGCAGGCTGAATTTTTCGATGAATGCGGCGAGCAGGTTGAAATAGCGGTTGGTCAGCGCATCGTCGCCGGGGGTCTCGAACTCTTCCAGCGTGCCGTGAACGGCCTCGAAGAAGCCGACGAGTGCCCGTTCTCCGGCGATATCCTCCGCGCGGGTGTGCTCGAACGCGTCCCGGCTCTGTGCAGGGTTGTCGATGACGTCGGCCAGCGCTTCGACCGACGGCTCGTTCTTCAGCGCCCGGGCCAGCTCGCGGTACAGCTCGCAGAAGATGTCCTCGGCGACGTCTTCATGGTCGATCAGCGGCAGCCATATTTCGCGCCAGGTCTCGGACCACACGCCGATGCACTCGCCGCGCATGGCTAAAGCTCTCCCTGGAAGGCGCGGTGCTGGAGGGTGGCGAAGAGGCACTCATGCGCCGTGAGAGATCCGCTTTGCACTAGCTTCAGATTGTCCACGGCCGTGATGCGATTAGCGAAAGCACGCTGAAGAGACAACGGTGGCAGGTACGTCGAGAGGCTCTTGATGTCTGTCTGGTTCAGGCTTGCTTGGTTCACAGCGCGCTTGCATCGGGTCCGAAAGTGCGTGCGAACAGCTTCGTGCTTCAGCAAATGCAACAACCACACTGGTTCAACACACTCCAGCCTCGGACGCAGTCTCAGCAGGTTGATGCCGTGAATCAGTCGCGTAGGTGTTCCGGAATACAAGGCTGTCTTGGCGATGTGGTCAACGCTATTGATATGGCTGAACAGGATGTCTCCGGGCGCCAGTTGAAAGTTCTCGACAAGTGACGGGTCCGCTGAAACCCAACGAACTCGGTCCGGGTTAATCGTCCCAGCCGCAATCGTTTCAATCCGTGTGATGGGCCAGCCGGCCGGATCCTCCTGCTGCTCGGCATTTGTCCCATTGCGTATGGCGATGAGAGCATCACCGAGCGCGATGTTCGGCCACCCCTTCGGATTCGTGGCGGGGTCGCCGAACATGTCGAGGAAGATGGATTGGGTGAGGGTGTCGAGCTGGGCGAGGGCGGTGCGGCGCTTGGCCCGCAGCGCGTCCGCCTTGTCCAGGATGTCCGCAATCCGCCGCTGCTCGGGGAGGGGCGGGAGGGGCAGCTTCGATTCACAGACGATTCGATCCGAGACCGCGGGGTAGCTGGCGCCGGTGGCCTTCCGCACCATGTCACTGACGAAGCGCGGAGACTTGACCCACTGGTAGAGATACCGGGCGTCGAGTTGCCTCGCCCGCGGACGGAGCACGCAGAAGCCCGTCGACGCCGTCGCTCCATCCAACTCTGGGGGCACAAGTGCAACGCCGTTCAAGTTGGGCCTCACCGTCGAGACAAGCACATCACCTGCGCGTATCAGTTGCCGCGCCCTGCTAGGCGCCTCAGCGCACGCGAGCTCGCGCGCTCCCGACACGATCTTGGCATCCTGATCGACTGCGCTCAGATCGACGTACGTGAAAACGCCATCAGGATCGTCTCGCTCCGGCGTCCAAGAGGACACGGGGTCAACCTGCTCGCCGATAGCGCTCAGCGGCGGGGCACTCATCCCAGCATCCCCTCCAGCTCCCTCATCCCTCGCTGTATCTCCTCCTCCAGCCGCGCCAGTTCGGCCAGGATTTCCTTCGGCGGGCGGTGCTCGACGGCCTCGTGCACCACTTCCTTGTAGCGGTTCAGCGACAGGTCGTAGCCCTGGGCGGCGATGTCGGCCTTGGGCACGCAGAAGCTCTGCGCGGTGCGCGGGCGCTCGCGCTCGGTGCCTGCGCGCTCGGCCCAGCGGGCGAGCACGTCGGGGAGGTTGTTTTTGGCGTGTTCTTCGGGGGTCAAAGACACTGGATTCCGGCGTTCGCCGGAATGACGATCCGCGCGGCTTGCGCCGGAATGGCGGGCGGGCACGGGGCCGAGCTTGTCTTCCGGCAGCAGCGGATTGCGCTTGTCGTCCAGGCTCCAGCCGTCGGCCTGCACGTCGTAGAACCAGACGTGATCGGTGCCGCCGGAGTTGGTCTTGGTGAACAGCAGGATGGCGGTGGAGACGCCGGCATAGGGCCGGAACACGCCGCCGGGCAGCTTGACCACGGCATCGAGCTTCTAGTCTTCCACCAGCATGCGGCGCAGTTCCCGGTGTGCCTTGCTGGAGCCGAACAGCACGCCGTCCGGCACGATCACCGCGGCGCGGCCGCCGGCCTTCAGCAGGCGCAGGAACAGCGCCAGAAACAGCAGCTCGGTCTTCTTGGTCTTGACGATCTGCAGCAGATCCTTGGCGGTGTTCTCGTAGTCGAGGCTGCCGGCAAAGGGCGGGTTGGCGAGCACCAGCGTGTATTTCTCTTCCTCGCCCGCGTGGTCCTGGGCGAGTGAGTCGCGGTAGCGGATGTCCGGGCTGTCCACGCCGTGCAGCAGCATGTTCATGCTGCCGATGCGCAGCATGGTGTTGTCGAAGTCGAAGCCGTGGAACATCCAGTGGTGGAAGTGCTCGTTGAGTGCGGCGTCGTGCAGCAGGTTGGGGTGGTGCTCGCGCAGGTACTCGCCGGCCGCCACCAGAAAGCCCGCGGTGCCGCAGGCCGGGTCGCAGATCACGTCGAGCGGCTCGGGCGCGGTCAGCTCCACCATCAGCCGGATGATGTGCCGCGGCGTGCGGAACTGGCCGTTCTGCCCGGCGCTCGCGATCTTGCCGAGCATGTACTCGTACACGTCGCCCTTGGTGTCGCGGTCTTCCATGGGCACGGCGTCGAGCAGGTCCACCACCTTGGCCAGCAGCGCCGGCGTGGGGATGGTGAAGCGCGCGTCGCGCATGTGGTGCGCGTAGGTGGAATCGCCGTTGCCGAGCTGGCGGGCGAGGTCCGCGCGCAGGTACGGGAACAGGTGCTCGCCGACCAGGGCGAACATGTCGGCCGGGGCAAAGTGCTTGAAGCGCGACCAGCGGTAGTCGTCATACGGCCGGCCTTTCGCGTCCTTGCCCTCCGGAAAGATGCGTCGCGCCATGGGCTGGCGCAGCCGGTTGGCCTTGTTCTCCTCCAGCGTGTGCAGGTCGTCCAGGCGGCGGATGAACAGCAGGTAGGTGATCTGCTCGATCACCTCCAGCGGGTTGGCGATGCCGCCGGACCAGAAGGCATTCCAGATTTGGTCGATCTGGTTCTTGATGTCGCCGGTGATCATGCTGGGCTTGTGTGTTGGGTGGGCTTCATTGCGGTGGGGTCCGTTTGGTGTTTCTGGTGCAGCTTCCGGTGCCACGGTCTTGCCGGCAAGCGCGGTGATCGGAGCCGCGTCACGCCGATGCGTTCCATGGATCGACGACATTCACACCCGCCGCCTCAAACGGGCCGGTGTCCCGGGTGGCGACCGTGAGCCCATTGGCTGATGCCGTGGCGGCGATATGGCCGTCGGCAGTGGCGATGGCACGGCCAGCCATGCGTGCGCGGGTCATCAATTCGGCATAGGCCTGCGTGGCGGGCAGGTCGAAGGGCAGTATCCGGCCGAGGAACAGTGGCAGTACACGTTGCTCGAAGTCTTCCCCAAGCCGGGTTCTCCGTTTGCCCGCCGGCAGCGCGGCGATGCCGAAACGCAGTTCGGCCACGGTGATGGCGGAAAGGAACAGGGTTTCGAGCGGCTGATCGTCCAGCCAGGCGACCACTTGGCTGCTGGGTTTCGGCCGCAGGGGCTCCGAGATGACGTTGGTGTCGACCAGAATCATTCGAATCGCACGGGTTCGGCGGGGGTCTTGTCCCGTTGCTCGAATACGGCCTGGTCTTCGTCGGCAAGCCCGGCGCGACGGCCGACGTCAGCCAGCAGTGAACCCAGCTGGATACGCCCGGCGGGCTTCGCCGCCTCTTCCAGAATGGCGCGCACTTCCGCTTCGGTGCTGCGCCCGTGCAGGGCGGCGCGCACACGCAGTGCGCGGTGCACTTCGTCGGGCAGGTTGCGGATAGTCATAGAGGCCATGAGAGCGATCCTCCATAGCGAAAGCATTGCTGTCAATTTAATTTCTTGATATCAAATTCGCAACGTTCCGTGTTTTGAGGCGTGTGCCGGTGGGCAGCTAGTGCGGGCCTCAGTCCCGCCGCAACAACCCCCGCAACGCGTCCAGTGGGCGCGTGTTGAGCACGTCCGCGGCCTCCAGCCAGCCGCGGCGGGCCTGGCCGATGCCGTAGTCGAGGTTGCTGAAGTCGTCCACGGTGTGGGCGTCGGAGCTGATGGCGACCAGCACGCCTTCTTCCCTGGCCAGACGCGCGTGGACATCGGTGAGGTCGAGGCGCTTGGGCTGGGCGTTGAGTTCCAGAAAGCAGCCGCGCCGGCGGGCGTGGCGGACCAGGCGCAGCCAGTCGAGGTCGAGCAGGGGACGCTTGCCGAGTTCGCGGCTGCCGGGGTGGGCCAGCACGTGCAGGTGCGGGTGATCCATGGCGCGCATGAGGCGCCGCAGTTGCCGCGCCGGCGAAAGGTCGAAGTGGCTGTGCACGGCGCCGATCACGAGGTCGAGCTGGCCGAGGACCGCATCCGGCAGGTCGAGCCGGCCGTCTTCGAGGATGTCCACCTCGATGCCCTTGAGCAGCACGATGCCGTCGAGCTGCGCGTTCAGAGCGTCGATCTCCTCGCACTGCTGGAGCAGGCGTTCGGTGCCCAAGCCGTGGGCGATGGTGAGGCGCTGCGAGTGCTCGGTGATGGCCAGGTACTCGAGCCCGGCGGCGCGAGCGGCGGCAGCCAGCTCCTCCAGCGTGGCGTTGCCGTCGCTGGCGCGGCTGTGGCAGTGCAGGTCGCCCCTGAGGTCGGCGCGTTCGATCAGGCGCGGCAGCGGCGCGCGGGCCGCCCACGCGATCTCGCCCCGGTCCTCGCGCAGCTCGGGCGCAATCCACGGCAGGCCGACGGCGGCGAACACGGATTCTTCCGTCTCCCCGGCAACGCGCGCCTTGTCGCGGAACACGCCGTATTCGTTGACCTTGAGCCCGCGCGCCTGGGCGCGCTTGCGGATGGCGATGTTGTGCGCCTTGCTGCCGGTGAAGTAGTGCAGGGCGGCGCCGAAGGCGGCCGACTCGACCACGCGCAGGTCCACCTGCAGGCCGCAGGCGAGCACTACCGAGGCGCGGGTGCTGCCCTGGGCGAGGATCTCGCGCACCTCGTCGTAGCCGGTGAGCCGCTGCATCACCGGTGCCGGCTCGTCGCTGGCGACCAGGATGTCGATGTCGCCCACGGTTTCGCGGCGCCGGCGGTAGCTGCCGGCGATTTCGAGCTGCTGCACCTGCTGCGCGCCGCGCAGCCAGTCGGCCAGCGCCTCGGCGTACTGGGCCGCCACGGGCAGCAGCATGGGCGTTTCCGGCGCCGCGGCCTGTGCCCGCAGGTGTTGGAGGATGCGCGGTTCGGTCTTGGCGCCGAAGCCGGGCAGCTCGCGGATGCGCCCGGCCTGCGCCGCCCTGCGCAGCTGCGCCACGGTATTGACGGCCAGCCCCTGGTGCAGGGCCCTGACGCGCTTGGGGCCGAGCCCCGGAACGCGCAGCAGTTCGGTCAGCGCGGCCGGCACCTGATGATGCAGGCGCTCCAGCAGGGCGCAGTGGCCGGTGGTGGCGATTTCGCGGATCTTGGCCGACAGGTCCTTGCCGATGCCGGGCAGCTTGGGAAGTGGTTCACCGCTGACGACCCGTGTTGCCAGGTCGCGGCCGTGGTCGCCCACGGTGCGCGCGGCGTTGCGATAGGCACGTACCCGAAACGGGTTGGCGCCCTGCAGTTCCAGCAGCTCGGCAATCTGCTCGAAGACGGCGGCGATGTCGGCGTTGTGGACGGGCATGCCGGGCTCCTGCGCAGGTGGGCTGGGTGATTCTGGTGGGTGTAGGTGTACCGCGGTGGGCGGCGTCAGGTCATGCGACAGACCCCCACGTGGCGTGTCTCAACCCGGCCAATGGCCGTTGCCTGGATCGGGCCCGCTGATCCAGGCGCCTGCTTGAACGCGGGTATTTGTGCTCCAGCCGAGCTGGCCTCATTCCTGCGGTTAGGCGCTGCAGGGACCGGACCTTACCCCCGCCGGTGCGCGAGTTCCCGCTGCCGGCCGGTAGCGCGATTACCTGCTGTTCGTCGGGGGCGAACCGGCCGGGGATATCGAGACGAGAAAGCCGGCGTCACGATGAGCGGAAATGCTGAAAAATTCCTCCATGGCATTGTTCAGCTTGCTGCAGCGCGGTACACGGTCGCGCTGCGCTTCGTGAATCACGGCGTAAGCCTTTGTTTCATGACGGGACACCCTGTCCCGGACGGGATGCTCTGGATAAGTCAGGGCATTCCAAGGCTTGGCCTACGGGCGGTGCCCGGCCACGGTGCTGGTGCCAAGGGTGAAGCCGGCGATCAGGAACAACCCGCCGGCGACGGCGTCGATCAGGCGCTGCGTGCCGAGCCGGGCGAGCGCGACGCGGGCCCGGTCGGCGGCGCAGGCGTAGCCGGCGAGGACGGAAAAATCGATCAGCGAGGCCAGCACGCCGAAGCCGGCCAGGCGCAGCGGCGCGTCCTGCCCGCCGAGCGGCGCGAACTGCGGCAGCAGCGCGCCCCAGTACAGCAGGCCCTTGGGGTTGGAGAGCTGGTTCAAAAAGCCCTGCCACAGCGGGTTGGCCAGGCCCGCCACCGGCAGCGCGCCGGGCGCGGCCGTGGTCCGGCGCGCCGCCGAGCGCAGCATCTGCACGCCGATCCAGGCGAGGTAAGCCGCGCCGGCCAGCTTGATGCACTCGAACAGCGCCTGCGAGCTTTTGAGCAGCGCCAGCAGTCCCGCCGCGCTGACGGCGGCGAACGCCAGGTTGGCCAGCAGCACGCCGAGCGCCGCGCGCAGCGCCGGCCCAAAGCCGAGCCGCACGCCAAGCGAGGTGACCAGCAGCACGCTCGGTCCGGGCGCCAGCGCAGCCGCCAGGGTGACGCCAAGAAACAGCAGGATGGCGACGGGGGTCATGGGGATTTCCGGTGACTGAAAAAATCCACGGACGAACTTGCAGGCATTTTCCGGGCCGGCCCTTGCGGCAGCCGAGGTCGCGATCGGCGCCGCGGGCGGCACGAGGCGTGCGTCCAGTGGGCGTTATTTAACAGGCCGTTGAAAAACGGCGGGGCTGAACCCGTCCCGCATCAACCCGGCCCCCATTTATGGGCCGGGTTAATAACGCAGCCATTCTGGACGCAGGATCATGGTCGCGCCGAGCGCCAGCATGACGGTCCCGCTCAGGAGTTTCAGCCAGCGTCCGGTGCGCACGGACAGCCTGCGGCTGCCCAGGGCGACGACCGCGGTCGCGACCATCAGGGTGTCGTCGGCGAGGTAGCCGACGATGTACAGCCCGAGATAGGCGTAGTTGGCGGCGGGACTCAGGCCGTGCTGGGTGAGCACGGCGGTGTAGATGGCCGGCAGACCGGCGGTGCACAGCAGTTCGAAAAAATTGACCACCACCGCCAGCACGGCGACCCCGGTCAGCGACAGCGCCAGCGTGTCGGCCGCCAGCACCGCCCGCATGCGCGCGTACAGGCCGGGTTTGGCCGCGGCCGGAATGGACAGGGAGAACCCCTGCCCCTCGCGCAGGAAGTCCCTGACGTTGACCGCGCCGAGCGCCAGTGCCGCCGCGCCGAGGGTCCAGCGCAGGATGGCCGACATGCCCACCAGCAGGAACACGTTGAGCCAGGCGGCCATGAACGCGTAATAGACGGCCCCGCTGGCCAGCACGAAGGTGCCGGCCACCAGCGCCATTTTCTTGCGGTCGTGCAGGTGTACCAGTAGCGACAGCAGGAACAGCAACACCCACATCGCGCACGGGTTGAAGCCGTCGAGCAGGCCCAGCGCCAGCGTGAACAGCGGCAGCCCCAGCCGCGAAACGCTGAGCGTCCCGAACAGACCGGTCTCGACGCCGGCCGGGACCGGCGGGCGCCGGTCGATCAGGGCGAGCAGTTCGGGTCCGGTGCGCTGCGCGCTGTCGAAGCCGACCAGCACCTGGTCCGCGAACACGAAGGTCGGCACCCCCGGCGGCCAGATGCCGGCGCGTTCGCAGTGCCGCAGCAGGTCGTCGCGGGCGCTCGCGTCCCGATCCAGTCGGCGCAGAACGATCCGCAGCCCCGGCCGCTCGTGGGCGAGGGTCGGCAGGTACGCCTCGGCTTTGGCGCAGTGCGGACAGCCGTCCCGCACGAAGACTTCGAGCACCGCCTGCCCGGCAGGCGGCGGCTGCGGCCCGGACGCCGCCAGGCAGGGCACTGCCAGCAGCAGGAAAACCAGTGCAAACCACTGCCGGCACCGGTCGGTGGGTGGGCGCCTTTCTGGCGCGGGCCATCGGCGGGTGTGCATGGCGTCTCGAAGCATGGCAGTCCGCTCGCGCTGCTGGCCAAAAAGCCCTGAGAGCTTGTGAATTTTTCAAGCTTCACAAACTCTGAGCGATTTTGCCTGCTCCCTGCGCCACGTCGCGCCGTGCGACAAACCCCACAGCGCCGTGTCGCAAACCCGCCAATGGCGGCGGGCCGCCCGCAGGCGATTTCCCCAAGTGCCTGTTTGACTGACGTTATTTCCGCCCGCCGGCGCTGGCCCGATTTCTGCTGAGCCCCTGTTGCCCGGCCCTGCGCGCCGGTGCCCGGAGGCCGCGATGAGCACCTTGTCCAGCACCATCCAGGATGTCTTCAACGAGCCCGGTTGCGGCAAGAACCAGGGCAAGTCGGAGAAGGAGCGCAAGAAGGGCTGCACCAAGCAGTTGCAGCCGGGCGCGGCGGCCGGCGGCTGCGCGTTCGACGGCGCCAAGATCGCCCTGCAGCCGGTCACCGACGTGGCGCACCTGGTGCACGGGCCGATCGCCTGCGAGGGCAATTCCTGGGACAACCGCGGCGCCAAGTCGTCGGGCTCGCTGCTGTACCGCACCGGCTTCACCACCGACATCAACGAGACCGACGTGGTGTTCGGCGGCGAGAAGCGGCTCTACAAGGCCATCCGCGAGGTGATCGACAAGTACGACCCGCCGGCGGTGTTCGTCTACCAGACCTGCATCCCGGCGCTGACCGGCGACGACATCGACGCGGTGTGCAAGGCGGCGCGCGAGAAGTTCGGCCGGCCGGTCGTCCCGATCAACGCGCCGGGTTTCGTCGGCAGCAAGAACCTCGGCAACAAGCTGGCCGGCGAGGCGCTGCTGGAGCACGTGATCGGCACGGAAGAACCCGAGTACACGACGCCCTACGACATCAACATCATCGGCGAGTACAACCTCTCCGGCGAGCTGTGGCAGGTGAAGCCGCTGCTGGACGAGCTCGGCATCCGCATCCTGGCCTGCATCTCGGGCGATGCCAAATACAGCGAAGTGGCGCAGTCGCACCGGGCGCGGGCGGCGATGATGGTCTGCTCCAAGGCCATGATCAACGTGACGCGCAAGATGGAGGAGCGCTACGGCATCCCGTTCTTCGAGGGCTCGTTCTACGGCATCGGCGACATGAGCGAGTCGCTGCGCGAGATCGCCCGCCTGCTGATCGAGCGCGGCGCGGACGCCGAGCTGATGACCCGCACCGAGGCGCTGATCGCCCGCGAGGAAGCGCGCGCCTGGGCGGCCATCGCGCCCTACAGGGCGTCGCTGGCCGGCAAGCGGGTGCTGCTGGTCACCGGTGGCGTGAAGTCCTGGTCGGTGGTGGCGGCGCTGCAGGAGATCGGCATGGAGGTGGTCGGCACCTCGACCAAGAAATCCACCGCCGAGGACAAGCAGCGCATCAAGGAGATCATGGGCGAGGAGGCGCACATGTTCGACGAGCTCTCCCCGCGCGAGATGTTCAGGATTCTGAAGGACGCCCAGGCCGACATCATGCTTTCGGGCGGCCGCTCCCAGTTCGTGGCGCTGAAAGCCAAGATGCCGTGGATGGACGTGAACCAGGAAAAGCACCACGCCTACGCGGGCTACGTGGGCATGGTGGAGATGGTCAGGCAGCTGCATCTCGCGCTCACCAATCCCATCTGGGCGCAGGTGCGTGAGCCGGCGCCGTGGGAAAGCACCACGCTGACGCTCGATTCGCCCGTCGCGGCCGATGCGGCATCCACCGCGCAGGTGGAGGCGGCCTGATGGCCACGGTGCGCCATTCCAAGAAGGCCTGCGCGGTCAATCCGCTCAAGATGAGCCAGCCGGTCGGCGGCGCGCTGGCCTTCATGGGGCTGGCCGACACCATGCCGATCCTGCACGGCTCGCAGGGCTGCACGGCGTTCGGCATGGTGCTGTTCGTGCGCCACTTCAAGGAGTCGATCCCGCTGCAGACCACCGCCATGAGCGAGGTCGCCACCGTGCTCGGCGGCTTCGACAACGTCGAGCAGGCGGTGATGAACATCTATTCGAAGTCGCGCCCCGCCATCATCGGCATGTGCTCGACCGGGCTCACCGAGACCAAGGGCGACGACGTGGAGGGCTACCTCAAGCTCACCCGCCAGCGCCACCCGGAGCTTGCAGACACCGCGCTGATCTACGTCTCGACGCCCGACTTCAAGGGCGCCTTCCAGGACGGCTGGGCGGCCACCGTGCTGCGCATCCTGCAGGTGCTGGTGGAGAAACCCGCCGCGCCGCGCGAGCCGGCCAAGGTCGCGGTGCTGCCGGGGTGCCATCTGACCGTCGCCGACATCGAGGAGCTGCGCGAGATTCTGGAGAGCTTCGGGCTCGATCCGGTGTTCGTGCCGGACCTGTCCGGTTCGCTGGACGGCCACGTGCCGGAGGATTTCAGCCCGACCACCATCGGCGGCACCCGGCGCGAGGCGATCGCCGCGCTTGGTTCGGCGAGTCTCGTGCTCGCCGTCGGCGAACAGATGCGCACGGCGGCTGAGTGGCTCGGCAAGCACATCGATGCGCCGGTGCAAATCTTCGACCGGCTGCTGGGCCTCGGCGCGACCGATCAGCTCATGGCCTTTCTCGCCGACCACAGCGGCCGGCCGGTGCCCACCAAGTACCGCCGCCAGCGCAGCCAGCTGGTGGACGCGATGCTCGACGGCCACTTCTACACCGGCGGCTGCAAGGTGGCGATCGGCGCCGAGCCGGACCTGCTGCAGGGCGTGGGCCAGTTCCTGGCCGAGCTCGGCTGCGAACTCGCCGCCGCCGTCACCACCACCGAGTCACCCGTGCTGGAACACCTGCCGACCGAGGAAGTGCTGATCGGCGATCTCGAGGACCTCGAAGCCCGCGCCGCCGGCTGCGACCTGCTGATCACCCACGCCCACGGCCGGCAGATGGCGCAGCGGCTCGACATTCCGTTCCTGCGCATGGGGCTGCCGATCTTCGACCGCCTCGGCGCCGCGCATCGCCTGGCGCTCGGCTACCGCGGCAGCCGGGATTTCATCTTCGAGGTGGCCAACGCGCTGATCGCCCACGGCCACGAGCCCAGCCCCGATGACTGGAGTCTCGCCGATGCCGCTGCGCCGTCGGTTGCGGCTGCTTGAGCCGCCCGCTTCCCGCCCACGTTTTCCCGGAGGCCGTATGAAAGTGGCGTTCTGCACCCAGGACCTCAGCCAGGTGGATGCCCACTTCGGCTGGGCCAAGAACATCGTCATCTACGACGTCGGCACCGACAGCCACGCGCTGGTGGAGGCCATCCAGTTCGACGGCGACCTGCAGGAAGACGGCAACGAGGACAAGCTGGCGCCGAAGCTCGAAGCCATCAAGGACTGCGCGATTTTGTACGTGGCCGCCATCGGCGGCTCGGGCGCGGCGCGCGTGGTGGCGCAGGGCATACACCCGATCAAGGTGGCGCAGCCGGAGCCGATCGCCGACATCCTGGAAAAACTCAAAGGCGTGCTCGCCGGCACGCCGCCGCCGTGGCTGCGCAAGGCGCTGCAAAAGGGCAAGGAACGGCAATTCGAACCCGACGACGAGGAACTTGAACATGGCTGAGGCAGCAACCCTGGACGACCCGCTGCAGGCGCCGATCGTGCGCGAGCTGGTCAAGCAGTGGCGCGCGCAGGACACGCACGGCGTGTGGGACAGCAAGTCCGACGCCACGCTGCTGGCGCCCTACATCCTGACCCGCGAGCAGCGCCGCGCCATCCCGCTGATGGGCGACCCGGACCCGGAAACGCTGTGGCGCCTCGAGCTTTTCTACAACGCGGTGGGCCTGGCCATCGAGCGGGCCACCGGCGTGATGGTGGCGCCGATGATGAAGATGAGCCACGAGGGCTTCGGGCGTCTCGTCCTGACCGCCGGGCGGCTGATCGCCGTGAACAAGCAGCTGCGCGACGTGCACCGCTTCGGCTTCGACAGCCTGGAGGCGCTGGCCGCCGAGGGCGGCAAGCTGGTGGCGGCCGGCGTCGAGATGATCCAGAAGTACCCGGAACTGGCGAACTACGGCTAAGCGACATGGAAGACCTCGACACGCTGAAGGCGCGCGTGAAGCAGCTCAACGCCCGCGCCACCACGCTCAAGATGAATCTGCACGACCTGTCGGAAGAGCTGCCGCTGGGCTGGGAGACCATCCCGGACATCGCCGCCCAGGCGCACGCGGCCTATCGGGAGCTCGCCGAGGCGCGGGCGGCGCTGGAGTCATTCGGCGCTGCCCGCCCGGGGCAGGAGGCCCCGGCGTGAAGCAAGGACGCAAGGCCTTGCTTCACGGAGCGCAGCGCGGGCGTGCACCGCGCTGCAGCGAGCCGAAAAATTCCAGGGACGGAATTTTTCGGCATTTCCCAGGCAACCCCGGAGCCTGACCATGGCCGAGTTCAGCGTCACCCTGCCCAACGGCCACGCCTGGACGCCGCGCTTCGTGCAGACCCTGAACGCCGAGCGCTGCATCGGCTGCGGGCGGTGTTTTCGGGTGTGCGGGCGCGACGTGTTCGAGCTGATCGGCCTCACCGAGGACGGCGAGCGGGTCACCATCGACCTCGACGCCGACGACGATGACGACGACATCGAGTACGAGCGCAAGGTGATGACCATCAGCCACCAGGAAAACTGCGTCGGCTGCGAGGCCTGCTCGCGCATCTGCCCCAAGCAGTGCCACAGCCACGCCGCGGCTGCGGGCTAGCGCCGTGAACGCCGCCGCCGCGAAGGCCCTCCCCGAGACGGCCGCGCCGGCGGCGGATGGCGCGCTGGTGCTGGCCTTCGACGGTGTGCTGACCCGTTTCGGCACGCTGTGTCTGTCGCACGACGAGGCGCGCGAGCTGGCGCGGTGTCACGACGTAAGTCATGCCGACGCCGACCTGCCGCCCGCGCTGCGCCACCGCGCCGACGAGGTGGACGACGTGCGCACGCTGCTGCTGGAGTTTGCGCGGGGCGAGCCGGCGCCGTGGCTGGCGAGCGCCGTGGCGGTGGCGTGTCTGGGCGACAATCACCTGTGGCAGGACCTCGGCCTGCCGAGCCGGGCGGTGCTGTCGCAGTTGCTGAGCACGTATTTTCCGGCGTTGGTGGCACGCAACCACGGCGACATGAAATGGAAGAAATTTCTCTACAAGGAGCTGTGCGACCGCGCGCAGGTGCTGTGCCGGGCGCCGTCGTGCGCCGTGTGCAGCGACTACGCCTTCTGCTTCGGGCCGGAGGAAGGGCCAGCGCTGCCGCCGCGCGACTGAAAGGCGACCCGGCGTGAGCGAAACCCAATCGGAAACCACCCCGTTCGAGGCCATCGGCGGCGCCGCCACCATCGACCGCCTGGTCGAGGCCTTCTACGCCCGCATGGACAGCCTGCCCGAGGCCGCCACCATCCGCAGCCTGCACGCGCCGGACCTCGGTCCGGTCAAGGATGTTCTGAAGCGGTATCTGGGCGAATGGCTCGGCGGCCCGCCGCTGTACTCGGCCGAGCGCGGCCACCCGCGTCTGCGCCAGCGGCATCTGGGTTTTCCCATCGGCGAGGCCGAACGCGACGCCTGGCTGCTGTGCATGCGCGGTGCGCTGGACGAGACCGTCGCCGATGCCCGCGTGCGCGAGGCCATCTACGAGCGCATGGCGAGCCTCGCCGACTGGATGCGCAACCAGGCCGACAATCCCCACGACGCGCGGCGGGCGCATTAGCCCGCGCCCACCCTGCCCCGCAGCCCTGTAGGAGCGGCTTCAGCCGCGAAGGCGCGTGGGATTCGCGGCTGAAGCCGCTCCTACCTCCGGGAGCCGCCACACCGTTTCGTCGCAAAGCCTTCAAACCGTGCACGGATGTCGTGGCCGTTGCCCGGTTGTTCATGTAACCGTGTGATCTTAAGGTCTTGTTCCAGGCGGCACCGAATTTGCGTAGCAGGTGCCATGGACGCCTACGCCACCGTCATCCGCTACCACGAGGCCACCAGGCACCGCTTCGCGGCCTACGCGCGCGGGCCGGAAACGCTGGACTGGGACGCGCAGCCGGCGCCGTTTCGCCACTACGAGGGCGCGCCGGTGCAGGTGCTGCCGCTTTGCGCCGCGCGTTTCGAGGCGCCGTTTTCGCGCCTGCAACGGCCGGTACACGGGCCGGCGGCTCACGCCGGCCCGCAGGCGCTCGGCGCGCTGTTGCAGCTTTCATTCGCCATCTCGGCGTGGAAATCGAACGGCGTCGAGCGCTGGGCGCTGCGCTGCAATCCGTCGAGCGGCAACCTGCACCCGACCGAGGCCTATGTGCTTGCCCATGGCATCGCGGGCCTCGCCGACGGCCTCCACCACTACCGCGCCGAGGATCATGCGCTGGAACAGCGCGCCGATTGGCAGCCGCGCATCGGGCCGCCGGGGCTGTATCTGGGCCTGAGTTCGGTGGTCTGGCGCGAGGCCTGGAAGTACGGCGAGCGCGCGTTTCGCTACTGCCAGCTCGACGTCGGCCACGCGGTGGCCTGCGTCGCCTACGCCGCCGCGCTGCTCGGCTGGCGCGTCGCGACGGCGCGCGGCCTTTCGAGCACGGCGCTGGCGCGGCTGCTGGGGCTCGATCGCCACGGCGATTTCACCGCCGGCCGGCGGGACGACGTCGAATGCGAAACGCCTGAACTGCTGCTGGCGCTGCACACCGATCCGGCCGCGTCCGGCGAAACAGGCGCGGCGCTGCCGGCGCGCGCCGAGGGCGCGCAGTGGCACGGCCGGGCGAGCGCGATCGACCGTCATCCGATGTACCGCTGGCCGATCATCGACGAGGTGGTCGCCGCGACGGCGGTTACGGACGCCGAGTCATCCGCCTTTGCCGTCGAGGCGAGCGAACCGGTGCGGCCGCCGTTCGAATCCGACGGCAGCGAGCCCGGCGCGGTGGCGACCATCCTTGGCCGGCGCAGCGGCCAGCGCTACGACATCGATGGCCTGATGCCCGCCGCGGTGTTCTTCCGCCTGCTGGATGCGACGCTCGCCCGGCCGCAGCCGCCGTGGCAGACGTTGCCCGAAGTCGGCCGCATCGCGCTGGCGCTGTTCGTGCACCGCGTGGAGGGTCTCGCGCCGGGTCTCTATCTGCTGCTGCGCGACGCGGCGAGCGCGGCCGCGTTGCCGGCGCTGCTCAAGCCCGAGTTCGCCGTCGCGCCGCGCGTCGCCGGCCCCGAACACCTCGACCTGCGCCTGCTGGGCGCGGTCGAGTCGGCAGCGCTGCGACGCGTGGCGCGCAGCCTGTGCTGCCACCAGGACATCGCCGCGACCGCGTGCTTCTCGCTCGCCATGCTGGCGCCGTTCGACGCCGTGCTGCGGGCCGATCCTGCCCGCTACCGGGCACTGCTGCGCGCAACCGGGCTGATCGGCCAGGTGCTGTATCTGCAAGCCGAGGCGCTCGGCTACCGCGGCACCGGCATCGGCTGCTACTTCGACGACGAACTGCACGCGCTGCTGGGCCTGAAGGACCGGCAATGGCAAAGCCTGTACGCCTTCGCCGTCGGCGTGCCGCTGCACGACGCGCGGCTCGAAACCACCGCGCCCTATGTCGGGCGCGATCTGGCGGCCTGAGGGAATCGACCATGCCCGAAGGCGCCTTCCGCCGGATCGCCGCCGCCGAGGCGCTGGCCTTCATGATCGCGGCCGCCGAACAGGCGCGCCCGTACCGGCTGTTCGACACGCGCGACGCCGACAGCTACGCCCGTGGCCATCTGGCCGGCGCCGAGCCGCTCGCCGAGCGCGACCTCGGCCACTGGATCGGCCGCCTGCCGCGTGCCGAGGCGCTGCTCATCTACTGCTACCACGGCCACGCCAGCCAGGCGTTCGCCAAGACCTTCGCCGACTTCGGCTACGCCGAGGTGTACAGCATCGATGGCGGCTTCGAGGCGCTGGTGCAGGCCATGGCAGTGATGCACAGCGCGCTGCCGGTGGCCGTCGTCCAGCCCTCACGGCAACCACAGCCCAAGGAGCCCGCCCCATGCCGATGACCGCACCGCAAATCGAGGCCCTGCTGCGGCGCGCCTTTCCGGACGCGCAGATCGAACTCAACGACACCGCCGGCGACGGCGACCACTGGCGCGCGCGCATCGTGTCGGCCGCGTTTGCCGGCAAGACGCGCGTGCAGCAGCACCAGATGGTCTATGGCGCCATCGGCCCCGACATGGGTGGCGCGCTGCACGCGCTGGCGCTGCAGACCGAAGTTCCCGCCTGACATTTCCGCTCAAGGAGAACCTGCCATGACCACATCCACCCCCGACCCGGTCGCCGAGCGCATCGACGACATGCTCGCCCGGCACGACATCGTGCTGTTCATGAAAGGCGTGCCGGCCGCGCCGCAGTGCGGCTTTTCCCAGGCCGTGGTGCAGATCATGGGCCAGCTCGGCGTGCGCTACGCCGCCGTCAATGTGCTCGCGGACGACGAGATCCGCGAGGGCATCAAGGCGTACTCCAACTGGCCGACCATCCCGCAGCTGTACGTGAAGGGCGAGTTCATCGGCGGCTGCGACATCGTGCGCGAGATGTTCGCGAGCGGCGAGCTGCAGCAGTTGATCGCCGACCAGGGGATTGGCTGAACACCTCACGGGCCTCCGGAACCATCGGGTACCCAACATGAACTTCACCACCATCTGCACCACCGACGCCGTGCGCGAAGGCGGCATGGGCCTGTTCCAGGTCGGCAGGAAAAGCGTGCTGCTGCTGTGGCCGGCCGGCGGCGAGCTCAAGGCCTACCGCGGCCGCTGCCCGCACGCGGACATGCCGCTCACCGAGGCCAGCTTTGACGGCCGGGCGGTGCGTTGCCCGCATCACCAGTGGGGCTTCGATGCCGGCAGCGGCAAGTGCGTGACGCACGCGGTGCGAAACGCACTGCACCCGTATCCGCTGCGCATCGAGGGCGACGCGATCCAGGTCGACCTCGGGCCCGTGAAACCACCACGCCAGCCGGCCTGACGCGATGCCGCTGCCCGCCGATCTGGTGCAGACCGAGCCGGGGCTGGCGGTGCTGCGCATGGCGGCGCTGCTGGCCGAGGACGACGGCGCGCTCGACGAGGAACTGCTGGACGCGATGGCCGAACACACAGCGCGCGGCGCGCTGGCCGCCACGCCGGCGGGGGCCCTGTGGCCGGAGCTGCGGCGTGGGCTCATGGCACGTGGGCCGTCGCGCATGCTGGCGGCGCTGCGCCTGTCGGGCGCGCTCGGTGCGGTGCTGCCGGAAGTCGCGGCGCTGTACGGCGTGCCGCAGCTCGGCGCCGATCAGCGCAGCGTCGACATCGGCCTGCACACGCTGAACGCGCTGGCCGAGGCCGCGCGCTGCGAGGCGCCGCTCGACGTGCGCTTTGCGCTGCTGGTGATGAACGTGGGCAAGTCCGATTCACCGCCCGAGCACCTGCCGGTGCACTACCGCCACATCGAGCGCGGCGGGCCGCGCATCGAGGCGATCTGCGCGCGGTTTGGCGTGCCGGTGGCCTGCCGGGAGCTCGCGCTGCTCGCGCTCACCGAATGCGAGCGCGTGCACCGCGTGTCCGAGGTCCGCGCGGGTCCGGTGGCGGCCATGCTGGCGCGCCTGGGCGCCTTCGGTCGGCCGGAACGCTTCGAAGCCCTGATGCAGGTCTGCGCCTGCGACTACCGCGCCCACGGCGAGGGTTTCGGCCCGGTCTATCCGAAAGCCGAGCTGCTCTACACCGCGCTGCGCGCCTGCCGGGAAGTCGCCAGCGACGCCGACGACCTCGACCTGGCGCGGGCCCAGGCGATTGCGGCGGCGCTCGGTTCGCAGCGCTGGTCGGCGGCCGGCAATGTCTGACAGCGCGCTCGTAGCCCGCCCATGGCCATGAAGTTCTACATGACGCCCGGTTCCTGTTCGACCGGCATCCACATCCTGCTGGAAATGCTGGAGCTGCCGTTCGAGGCCTGGGTGCTCAACCTGCCGGCCGGCGATCACCTGAAGCCCGAGTACCTCGCCATCAACCCGCGCGGCACGATCCCGACGCTGGTGCCGGACGACGGCCCGGCGCTAACCGACTTCAGGTCGATCGCGCTGTGGCTCGCCGAGCGTTATCCGCGCGCCCGGCTGCTGCCGGACGATCCAGCGCTCGCGGCGCGCGCGGTCGAGCTGCTCGACTTCGCGCTGGGTCAGCTGCACGGCGAGGGCTTCACGCGCATCTTCACCGCCGAGCGCTACCTCGCCGCGCCGGGCGCGCGGGCGCAGGACGACGTCGTCGCGCACGGCCGCGAGATCGTGGCGCAGGCATTCGCGGTGCTCGACAAACGCCTGCCGGCCGAGGGTTACGCGGTCGGCGAGCGGTTCACCATCGCCGACGCGGCGCTGTTCTACAACGAGTTCTGGGCCGACAGGACGAAAATCCCGCTGCCGCCGCGCGTCGCGGCGCACTACCGGCGCCTGCGCGCGCTGCCAGTGGTGCGCCAGGTGCTGGCCGAGGAGGGGTATCGTTCCTGAAATCTCTCCGGAGTTGCCGAAAGATTCCGTCCGCGGAATTTTTCGGCTCGCTGCAGCGCGGTACACGCCCGCGCTGCCCCGGTCGCCGACCGATGCCGCGCCTGCGGCCCGGCATTCCCCAAGGAGTCCCGCCCATGTTCATCGCCATGAACCGCTTTCGCATCGCCGCCGGCCGCGAGGCCGAATTCATCGAGGTCTGGCGCACGCGCGACAGCCGTCTGGCCGAGGTGCCGGGCTTCCAGCGCTTCAACCTGCTGCAGGGGCCAAGCGACGGGCAGGCCACGGTGTTCATCTCGCACTCCACCTGGGACAGCGCCGCCGCCTTCGAGGCCTGGACGCGCTCGGAGGCGTTTCGCGCCGCCCACGCCGGCGCCGGCCAGAGCAAGGGGCTGTATCTCGGTCCGCCGCAGTTCGAGGGTTTCGAAGCCGTGCTGTGAGTGTCGGCGGCTTTGTCGGGGAAGCCGCAAAACGGACATTCGCGCCGGGCGCGGGACCGGCGCGGCGAGGTAGTGCCGCCTGGAAGCAGCGCGTAGCGGCGCGGCGGGCGCGAGCTTCGATCGCCTGGCACAGCGGCTGCTTTGATGCAGCCAGGCCCCACCCGTGCGAGCAGTCATGAGCAGTGGTTACTTCATCGACTGGGACGGCAATGTGCGCAGCGTGACCGACCCCGGCGGCGGCTACCGCTGCGAGGTCGACACCGCGGCGCGCTACGTCGCCATCGCGACGCCGGTCGGCACGCTGGTGCACGAGGCCACCCTCTACCGCAGCCTGGAGGACGTCGCCCGGGCCGGCATGAAGGCCAGCCTCGTGCCCGGCAGCCAGCCCTGGGGCGAGCGCAACGACTGGTAAGCGCCACAGGACGCCGCCTTGGCCACTCACCACCATCTGGAACCCGAGGCTGCCGCGACCGGCGCAGCCGCGCGCGAGCGCTACTTCCTCACCTACCGCGGCACGCGGTTGCCGCTGCAGTTGACCGAAGAGCTGCCGGCCGACGCGCTCGGCCATCGCAACACCTATTTCCGCGCCCGCTATGACGCGCAGGACCGCATGCTGTGCTGCGAAAAACTGGTGTACGGCGAGGTCGAGCTGAGCCACCGCTACGAATATGACGCCGCTGGCCGGCTGCACTGCGCCGTCATCACGGTGGGCGACGACGAGCCGCGGACGCTGCATCTGGCACCGCGCCAGGCGGTGCCGTGAGCGCGTTCGGCGACCCGGGCAAGCCGCCACACCGACACCGCGTGACACAGGAGCCCTGGCGATGACACCCGCGACCGACACCACTGCGCCTGATACGGCAGACACCGCCGAAGCACCGATCCTGATCCGCCTCACCCACGACGGCCGGCGGGTCGAGGTCATCGGCCGCGACCTGTGCCTCGACGGGCGGCGCGAGGCCGACGCGCTGGTCGCGGTGCGCAGCCACCCGAACCGCCGGGCGATCTGGCAGACCGCCCCGGACGCCACCCACATGGCCGGCCGCATCCCGCTGACGGCGCACGAGGCCGCCCGCGCCCAGGCGGCGCTCGACGCGGCCCGCGCCGCCCACGAGGCAACGCCCTTCGCCGTGGCCGAGCGCATCCGCCACGCGGCGGACCAGATTCTGCGGCTGCGCATCGATGAATGAGCGCCGCCCGCGTCGGCAGGTGGCGCCGTGATCCACGTGGTGGAAGTGCCCTGGCAAGGCCGGCCGCTGGCCTGGTTCGCCTTCGACG
>NZ_JAQVGQ010000207.1 GCF_028696615.1 Immundisolibacter sp.
CGACGCCCGCGGCCTGAGGGGTGCGAGCCTGCCTGTGCGCTGCGGCCACCGGAGCGGCCACTCCCGGGCCGCGGCGCCACGCGGTCTTCGCTGGCCAGGCGCACCCGCGGCTTGGGTTTGACGAGTTTGTCTTTGGGGATCGGTTCGACGGGCAGTTTTTTGCCGATGTATTTTTCGATGTCCGGCAGCGAGTAGACGTAGCGCTCGCAGCCGAAGCTGATGGCATCGCCGGTAGCGCCCGCGCGCGCCGTGCGGCCGATTCGGTGCACGTAATCTGCAGCGTCTTGTGGCAAGTCGTAGTTGAACACGTGCGTGACGCCGTCGATGTGCAGCCCGCGGGCGGCGACATCGGTGGCCACCAGCGCCGCCAGCTCGCCCCTGCGGAACTGCTCGAGCAGGCGCTCTCGCTTGCGCTGCTGGACGTCACCGGTCATGAGCCCGGCCGGGATGTCGTTGGCCTGCAGGTAGCCCCAGACGCGCTCTGCCTCGGCCTTGGTATTGACGAAGACCATGCTGCGCGCGTCCGGAAGCGACTGCAGCAGACCGATGAGGAGTGGAATCTTTTCGTCGGTGGCGGTGTGATAGATCACCTGGTGAATGCGATCGACCGTGACCTTTTCCGGTTCGATGCGGATCAGCTCGGGTTCGTGCATGTGCTCGTAAGCCAGCTCGAGCACGCGTTGCGCCAGCGTGGCGGAGAACATCATCGACAAGCGCTGCGACGGCGGCGGCATGCGCCGCATGACGTAGCGCACGTCGTTGATGAAGCCGAGATCGAACATGCGATCGGCTTCGTCGAGCACCACGACCTGCGTGGCCGACAAGTCGTATACCCCTTGCTTCAGAAAGTCGATGAGCCGACCCGGGGTGCCAATCAGCACGTCGACACCGGCGGCGATCTGCTCACGCTGCTTTTCGTAGTCCACGCCACCGTAGGCGAGCCCGAGCGTGAGCCCGAGCCCCTGCCCGAGCACCTGGGCGTCACGATGGATCTGGATCACCAGCTCGCGCGTGGGGGCCATCACGAACGCACGCGGCTGCGTCGGCACCCGGCCGGGCGGCGCCGGTTCGGTGAGCAGGCGATGGAACAATGCCAGCAGGAAGGTCGCCGTCTTGCCGGTGCCGGTCTGCGCCTGCCCGGCGACATCCTTGCCGGCCAGCAGTACCGGCAAGGCTTTTTCCTGAATGTCGGTGCAGTGGGTGAAGCCTGCTGCGGCGACGTTGGCTTTCAGGCGCGGGTCCAACGGCAGGGCGTCGAACGGCAGGCCCGTCGTGTGTGCTGGCGGCTTGGGTGCAGGGCGCGGCGCGCGCGTTGGCGCAACCTCCGCCTTGGGCGGGGACGGCCGCGCCTTCTTGCGCGACCGGGACGGCTGCGACACGGGCGGCGTGGGCGGCGGGCTGATTTTCGATTCTACTGGCGCTGGGGCGCGGCCGAACAATGCCTTGACGGCCGTAATGAGACGATTGATCACGTACTTGGCTTGCTTAATTTTGAGGAAATGACGGGTCACGATTATAGCCGGGCCGGGAAAATGCCCGGAGCGCACGGCGGCGGTGGCGTCAAGAGCATGTGCACCGATTCGATGAAACTATCATGGCAATCGAAAAATGCAATTGGCGCTTATCGAAGCCACTGGCCTACATTGCATGCCTCGCAGCCGCCTCCGCTCAGGAGTTGATCATGTCCAACGAAGCCAAATGCCCGTTTGCCGCCACCCACGGCAGCCGCACCGCCGCCGGCGCGCGCTCGAACGACGACTGGTGGCCGAACCGGTTGAACCTGAAAATTCTGAGCCAGCAGTCGCCGAAAACGAACCCGCTGGATGCCGGCTTTGACTATGCCGCCGAGTTCAACAAGCTCGACTACGCCGCGCTGAAGGCCGATCTGAAGGCCCTGATGACCGACTCGCAAGCGTGGTGGCCGGCCGACTGGGGCCACTACGGCGGCTTGTTCATCCGCATGGCCTGGCACAGCGCCGGCACCTACCGCATCGCCGACGGTCGCGGCGGCGCCGGGCGCGGCAACCAGCGCTTCGCGCCGCTCAACAGCTGGCCGGACAACGGCAACCTCGACAAGGCGCGCCGGCTGCTGTGGCCGATCAAACAAAAATACGGCCAGCGGATTTCCTGGGCCGATCTGATGATCCTCGCCGGCAACGTGGCGCTGGAGTCGATGGGTTTCAAGACCTTCGGTTTCGGCGGCGGCCGCGAGGACATCTGGGAGCCCGAGGAAGACGTCTACTGGGGCGCCGAAGCCGAGTGGCTGGCCACCTCGGACAAGCCGAACAGCCGCTACACGGGCGACCGCGAGCTGCAAAACCCGCTCGCGGCGGTGCAGATGGGCCTTATCTACGTGAACCCTGAAGGCCCGGACGGCAAGCCCGACCCGGTCGCCTCCGGCCGCGACGTGCGCGAGACCTTCGCCCGCATGGCGATGAACGACGAGGAGACCGTGGCGCTGGTGGCCGGCGGTCACACCTTCGGCAAGGCGCACGGCGCCGGTGATCCCAAGCTGGTCGGGCCGGAACCCGAAGCGGCGCCCATCGAACAGCTGGGTCTCGGCTGGAAAAACGCCTTTGGCACCGGCAAGGGCGCCGACACCACCACCAGCGGCATCGAGGGCGCCTGGAAGCCGAACCCGACGCGCTGGGACAACGGCTACTTCGACATGCTGTTCGGCTACGAGTGGGAACTGACCAAGCGCCCCGCCGGCGCGCACCAGTGGACGCCGAAAAACTGCAAACCCGAGCACCTGATCCCGGACGCTCACGATCCGTCCAAGAAGCACCCGCCGATGATGACCACGGCGGATTTGTCCCTGCGCTTCGATCCGATCTACGAGCCGATCGCGCGCCGCTTCTGGCAGAACCCGGACCAGTTCGCCGACGCCTTCGCCCGCGCCTGGTTCAAGCTGACGCACCGCGACATGGGGCCGCGCGAGCGCTATCTGGGCCCGGAAGTGCCGAGCGAGGTGCTGATCTGGCAGGACCCGGTGCCGGCAGGTCGGCGCGACTACGACGTGGCGGCGGTGAAGGCGCGGATCACCGCCAGCGGCCTTGGCGTGAGTGATTTGGTCGCCACCGCCTGGGACAGTGCGCGCAGCTTCCGCGGTTCGGACAAGCGCGGCGGCGCCAACGGCGCGCGCATTCGCCTGGCGCCCCAAAAGAACTGGGAGGCCAACGAGCCGGCGCGGCTGGCCCGCGTTTTGGGCGTGCTCGAAGGCATTGCCACTGATGCCGGCGCCAGCGTGGCCGATGTGATCGTGCTCGGCGGCAATGTCGGCATCGAGCAGGCGGCCCGGGCGGCCGGGTTCGACCTCACGGTGCCGTTCGCGCCCGGTCGCGGCGACGCGACGGCCGAGCAAACCGACGTCGAGTCGTTTGCCGTGCTGGAGCCGATCGCGGATGGTTTCCGCAATTACCTCAAGGCGGGCGTCAAGACGCGCGCCGAGGAACTGCTGCTCGACCGCGCGCAGTTACTCACCCTCACCGCGCCGCAGATGACGGTGCTGGTCGGCGGCCTGCGCGCGCTGGGCACCAACCATGGCGGCTCCAAACACGGCCTGCTCACCACCCGCCCCGGCGTGCTGACCAACGACTTTTTCGTCAACCTGCTCGACATGGGCGTGGAGTGGAAGGCGGCCGGCGCGGGTCTTTACGAAGCGCGCGACCGCGCCACCGGCGCCGTCAAGTGGACCGGCACACGGGCGGATCTGGTGTTCGGCTCGAATGCTGAACTGCGCGCGATCGCCGAGGTCTACGCCAGCGACGATGCGGCCGAGAAGTTCGTCCGCGACTTCGTCGCCGCCTGGGTCAAGGTGATGAACGCCGATCGATTCGATCTGGCCTGACCGCGGCACGACCGGCCGCACCGGGTTTGCAGGTGCGGCCGGCGCCGCCAGTTGCTGTCCTGCGCCGGCGTGCATCAGGGATTCGCCCTTGATTCACGGAGCGTCGGGCGCGCGTGTACCGCGCGACGGCGGGCCGAAAAACTCCAGGGAGGGAATCTTCCGCATTTCCCAAGGGTGGCGGAGAGGGAGTCCCCCACCGTAGTGTCTCGCGTCATCGCGTAACGTCGCCATAGTGCCAGCAAACCCGCGTAAATACAAGACTTCTGCCGCGGCGATCGTCTCGGATGGTCTCGACTTATCGCGTAAGATCGCGTAATCTTAGGCGGGTGTATAGGCGGGTGCGAGATTATGCCACGAGTTGCGAAAGAACTATCAGCGTTGGAGGTGAAACGCCTCTCAGAGCCGGGGATGTACGCCGTTGGGGGCGTGCCTGGGCTCCATCTTCAAGTCCTCCCCGGCGGAGGAAAGACCTGGCTGCTGCGGGTCACTATCGGGGCGACCGCGAGCGGCAGGCAGCGCCGCAGCGAGGTCGGCTTGGGCGGGTATCCGGCGGTGACGCTACAGCAGGCCCGAGACAAGGCGCGCGAGGTCCGGGAGAAGATCGCCCAAGGCATCGACCCGATAGCGGAGCGCAAGGCCGCGCGCTCCGCTCTGCTGGCGAGCCGGGCAACTGAGATCACGTTCGAGGAGGCCGCGCGGCTGTGCATTGCGGCGAAGTCCCCCGAGTGGAAGAACGCGAAGCACGCCCAGCAGTGGACCAACACGCTGACCACCTACGCCTTCCCGACCCTCGCCAAGCTACAGGTGCGCGACATCGACACGCCGCATATCTTGGAAGTGCTCGAACCGATCTGGAAGGTGAAAACCGAGACTGCCGAACGGCTCCGCGGGCGCATCGAG
>NZ_JAQVGQ010000019.1 GCF_028696615.1 Immundisolibacter sp.
CGAACAGTGACGGCTTGGCCTGCTGGGCGGGTTCGATCAGATTGTGTCCGCCTCGGGCCGAGGGACTGCAGCCAAGACTGCCGGCGACGAACACCACATCCGCCGCGGCCATCAGTGACGGCAGCTTACCCAGGCTGTCGGCCAAGTACACCACACACGCGGCGCCGTCGTCGGCACTGCGTTGCGCAAGCGCCCAGCCCTGTTCACGGCACAGTCGGGCCACCTCGGCGAAGCGTTGCGGATGGCGGGGCGCGAGGATCAATGCCGCATCCGGATGGGCGTCGAGCACGGCCCGGTGCGCGCGCAGCGCGGCCGCCTCTTCGCCCTCGTGCGTGCTCGCCGCCAGCCACACCGGACGCTGGCGGCCGAGCCGCTCGCGCAGGGCCAGGCCGGCGGCCGGGTTGGCGGGTGTGGTGTCGAATTTGAGGTTGCCGGTGATGGTCACGCGGTCGTGCGGCAGGCCGAGCGCGACCAGCCGCCGCGCGTCATCGGCAGTCTGCGCGCCGACGGCGCTCAGCCGTGCCAGCGTTTGCCGGGTCAGCTGCGGCCAGCGGGCATAGCCGCGGGCCGAGCGTGGTGACAAACGGGCGTTGGCCAGCACCAGCGGCACGTGTGCCGCTTCGGCGGCAGCGTACAGGTTCGGCCACAGTTCGGTTTCCATGATCACGCCAAGGCGCGGTCGGTGGCGTTGAAAAAAGCGCTTCACGGCGCCCGGCAGATCGTAGGGCAGGTAGCAGTGGCCGATTTCGGTAGGCAGGCGCGCGCGCAGCTGCCGGGCGCCGGTGGGGGTGGTGGTGGTGACCAGCAGCGGCAGGTCCGGGTAGGCATGCCGCAACGTCTCGATCAAGGGCAGCGCGGCGTTGACCTCACCCACCGACACGGCGTGCAGCCAGATGCTGCCGGCCGGGCCCGGCGGGCTGAAGCCGAGCCGCTGCGGCCAGCGGCGGCGATAGTCGGGCAGCCGACGGCTGCGCCACAGCAGGCGCGCCAGCGCCAGCGGCAAGGCGGCGCCGGTCAACAGGGAATACAGACGGCGGTGCACGACGGTCGCGGCTGGTTTCGGTTAGGCGCAGCGCCAGGCGGCGACGGTGGTCACGCCGGCGCCCGACGGGCATTCACTCGTCGTCGGCAGGCGGGCCGCGATCGGCGTCGCTGACCGGCAGCCGGTAGTCGCCGTTCAGCCAGCTGCCCAGATCGGCCAGCTTGCAGCGCTCGCTGCAAAACGGCCGGTAGGGGTTTTCCGGCGACCACACGGCAGGCCGCTGACAGGTGGGGCAGGGTAGGTTCAAAGGCTGCAGCACATGAGGCGGAAGGCGACATCCTCGTCGGCCGGTTGTGGTTTGCCGCGATCGCAATAACGCACGAAGCGGATCGAGAAGCGGTGCCGGCCGGCGCTGACTTCGGGGTAATAGGGCGACCCCGGCGGCAGCAGGATACGCAGCAGCTGGTGCGGCTGATTGGCATCGAGCGAGCGCTGATAGAAGCCGAGCTGCGCGGTTTCGGCGGCCGCTGCCGCCGATTGCCGGATCAGCGACAGGATCAGCGCGGTGGCGCTGCCAAGACCGGCGAGCGGCTCGGTCCAAGCGGCGATGTCGCGCTGGCGCGCCGCCACCGGCCGGGCCAGCCAGTGCCGGTAGGCAGGCTGGTCGAAATCGCAGTTGCCGAGCGCCAGATTGTGCCGCTTGCGCAGCTGGCCGATCATGTCGCTCTCGAGCAGCGCCTGCGCGAACGGCAGCGACACCCGGTGCAGGCGGTCGACTTCGCTGTCGAGCTGGTCGAGCACGTCTTGCAGGCGGGCCCGGTCGACTTCCGGCGCCCCCTGCATGATGGTGAGTATGCCGGCCAGGCGTTCGAGTTCCTTGATGACTTCGGCGCGCACGTCGCTGCGCGTGAGCAGGTCGGCCAGGTCGAGCAGGTGGGTCACCGCGGCGCGGTGATGCCAGACCTCGTCCCCGCCTATGCTGTCGTGCAGGTTGCGCAGCACGAACTCGACCCGCAGCAGCAGGCGCATGCGCTCGTTGAGCGGCTGCTCGTAGGCGACGGACTCGGGTGGACTCATGACTGGCCGGGTGTGCCCATCAGGGCGCAGGGGTAGGCGCGCGCCGGGCGAGCTCGAGGTAGTGGGCATGCAACTGTTCGAGCTGGCGTCGCAGGGTGGCGATGTCGGTGGCATTGTCGACCACGTCATCGGCGCCTTCAAGTCGCTGCGCGCGCGACGCCTGCGCCGCCAGCATGGCCTGGCACTGTTCGGCGGTCATGCGGTCGCGCTGCATCAGGCGGGCGATCTGCACCTCGACCGGCACGTCGATCACCAACACCCTGTGCACCAGGGCGCGCAGCGCTGGCGATTCGACCAGCAACGGCACCGCCAGGATGCAGTACGGCGCACGCAGCCGCTGCAGGCGGGCGCGGATCTGGTCCTCGATCAGCGGGTGCAGGATGCCTTCAAGGCGCCGGCGCTGTACCGGGTCGGCAAACACGATTTCCCGCAGCCGGCGGCGGTCGAGCGTGCCGTCGGCGTGCAGCACGCCAGGACCGAAGGCATCGACCACGGCGGCCAGGCCTGGCGTGCCGGGGGCGACCACCTCGCGCGCCACCTCGTCGGCATCGATCACCGGCACGCCGCGTTCGCGAAAAAACGCCGTGGCCGTGGACTTGCCGGCCGCGATGCCACCGGTGAGGCCGACCACCAGCATCAGGCGAGCGCCTGCAGGTAGGCGCCGCGCAGCGCCTCGCCCCACATCAGGCCGAGCCAGCCGGCGACGGCCAGAAACGGTCCGAACGGGAATGGCTGTTGGCGATCGCGGCCGGCCAGGGCGATGCTGGCGAGCCCGTATACGCTGCCGAGCAGCGAGGCCAGCAGGATGCACGCCGGCAGCGCCTGCCAGCCAAGCCAGGCGCCGAGCAGGGCGAGCAGCTTGAAATCGCCATGGCCCATGCCTTCCTTGCCGGTCAGCCACTTGAACAGGTGATACACCAGCCACAGGCTGAGGTAACCGGCCATCGCGCCGATGACCGCCGAGCGCAGGTCGGTGAAGGTGCCGCCGAGATTGACCAGCAGCCCGGCCCATACGCCGGGCAGCGTGATGGCATCCGGCAGCAACAGGTGTTCGATGTCGATGCGCGTGAGCACCAGCAGCGTGAGGCTCAAGGCGGCGGCGGCGATGGCCGCAAAGCCGGGCCCGAAGCGCAGCGCGGCGGCCGCCGCCAGCAGCCCGCCGGCGAGCTCCGTCAGCGGGTAGCGGGCCGGAATGCGCGCCTTGCAGCTCGCGCAGCGGCCGCGCAGCCACAGCCAGCCCAGCAGCGGTACGTTGTGGTACCAGGCGATCGGCGCGCCGCATTGCGGGCAGTGCGAGCCGGGCGCGATCAGGTCGTAGCGTGCGCCCGGGGGGGCGGTGTCGGTCTGCCAATGTCGCTGCAGCATCACCGGCAGGCGGTGCGCCACCACGTTCAGGAAGCTGCCCACCACCAGCCCGACCAGCAGGCAGGCAACCGTGAACAGCGCCGGGGTGGCGAGTGGCGGGCCCAGCACCGGCATACTCAAAAGACCGACGCGAGCTTGAAGATCGGCAGGTACATGGCGATCACCAGCCCGCCGACGATCACGCCGAGCACCGACATGATCAGCGGCTCCATCAGGCTGGTCAGGCGGCTGACCATTTGATCGACCTCGTCTTCGTAGAAGTCGGCCACCTTGCTCAGCATGTGGTCGACGGAGCCCGACTCCTCGCCGATAGCCACCATCTGGTTGACCATGTGCGCGAACAGGTTGGTGTTGAGCATGGCCACGTGCAGGCTGCTGCCGGTAGCCACATCGTCGCGGATGCGGCGGATGCCTTTCTCGTAGACGACGTTGCCGACGGCGCGCGCCACCGAGTCCATGGCCTCCACCAGCGGCACACCGGCGCCGAACATGGTCGACAGGGTACGCGCGAAGCGCGCCACCGCACCCTTGCGGATGATGTCGCCGATCAGCGGGATGCGCAGCGCGGCGGCGTCGAGGAAGTCGCGAAAGCGCTCCGAGCGGCGGTGTGCCTGGATCGCCACGACCACCGCCGCGGCCACGCCCAAAATGACCATCCACCACCACTTGCGAAACCCCCGCGACAGCTCGACCACCCAGGCGGTCAGGGCCGGCAGATCGGCGCCGAAGCCCTTGAATAGGCTCTCGAACTGCGGGATTACGAATACAAGCAGGATGGTGGTGACGATGAAACCGACCGCGATCACCGCCGCCGGGTAGAACAACGCCGAGCGAATCTTGCGCTTGAGCGCTTCTGATTTTTCGAGGTAGACGGACAGCTTGCCGAGCACGCTGTCGAGGATGCCGGCCTGCTCGCCGGCCGCCACCAGGTTCACGTACAGTTCGTTGAACTGGCGTGGGTGCTGCGCCAGCGCCTCATGCAGGCTGAGGCCGCCTTCGATCTGCGTTTTGATGGCCATCAGCATCTCGGTCATGGCCGGGTTGTCGTGGCCGCGACCGATGATGTCGAACGAGGCCACGATCGGCACGCCGGCTTCGAGCATGGTGGCGAGCTGGCGCGTGAAATACGCCACGTCGGCGGCCGACACCTTGTGGCGCGCCTCGAACAGTGCCGACTTGCGCCGCACGCGCGCCCGCAGCACGCCGCGCTTGCGCAGCTGCTCGCGCACGAACAGCTCATCGGCGCTTTTGAGTTCGCCCGACAGGCGTTTGCCGTTGCGGTCGAAGCCGCTCCAGGTGTAGGTGTTGATGCGCTCGGGAGCGGCGGGGCGGGCGGCAGCCATGGCGGGGTTCAATCCTTGGTGATGCGGTGGATCTCACTGAGGCTGGTGACGCCCTCGCGGACCTTGTCCAGCCCGGCTCGCACCAGATCGGCGATGCCCTCGCGCTGGGCCTGGGCGGCGATTTCGATGTCCGACGCCTCGTGGGTGATCAGTTTGCGCATGTCGTCCGAAATCGGCATCACCTGATAGATGCCGATGCGGCCCTTGTAGCCGCCGTTGCACTGATCGCAGCCGGTGGCGTCGTAAACGGTCAGGCCGGCGTCGATTTCTTCCTCGGTGAAGCCCTCGCGCAGCAGCACCTGCCGCGGCAGGTCCAGCGGCTGCTTGCAGTGTTTGCACAACCGCCGGGCCAGGCGCTGCGCCATGATGAGGTTCAGCGCCGCGGCGACGTTGTAGGACGGCACGCCCATGTTCATCAGGCGGGTGATGCTCTGCGGGGCGTCGTTGGTGTGCAGCGTGGCCAGCACCAGGTGCCCGGTTTGCGCCGCCTTGACGGCGATCTCGGCCGTTTCGAGGTCGCGAATCTCGCCGATCAGGATCACGTCCGGGTCTTGGCGCAGGAACGAGCGCAGGGCGCTGGCAAAGGTCAGGCCGGCCTTGACGTTGACGTTGACCTGGTTGACGCCGTCCATGACGATCTCGACCGGGTCTTCGGCGGTCGAGATATTGATGCCGGGCTGGTTCAGCTCCTTCAGGCCCGCGTACAGGGTGACGGTCTTGCCGCTGCCGGTGGGGCCGGTGATCAGCACCATGCCGTAGGGCTTTTTCAGGTTGTGCTCGAACAGTTCGCGCTGCTCGGCGGTGAAGCCGAGCTGGTCGATGGTCAGCAGCCCGGCGCCGCCGTCGAGCACGCGCATGACGATCTTCTCACCGTAGAGCGTGGGACAGGTGCTGACGCGCAGGTCCACCGAGCGGTTGCGCGACACCTTGAGCTTGATGCGCCCGTCCTGCGGCACGCGCCGTTCGGCGATGTCCAGGCGCGCCATCACTTTCAGGCGCGCTGCCAGTCGGTTGGCGAGCCCCGGCGGCGGCGCGGCCATCTCGCGCAGGATGCCGTCGATGCGGTAGCGCACCCGGTAGCGTTTTTCGTAGGGTTCGAAGTGCAGGTCCGAGGCGCCTTTGCCGATGGCATCCAGCAGCAGCTTGTTGATGTAGCGCACCACCGGCGCGTCGTCGACGTCGACCGCGTCGGCATCGTCCTCTGCTTGGCCGGGTTCGGGCGCCACCAGCGCGCTGAGGTCGGCATCGTTGATGTCGTCGAGCGGCTGGGTCTCGGCGGCCGCCAGCACCCGGTTCAGCAGCGCGGTCAGCTTGTCGTGCTCGACCAGCACCGCTTCGGTGGCCAGGCCCGAGCTGAATTTGATTTCGTCCAGCGCGCGGTAGTCGGCGGGGTCGGAGACCGCCACGAACAGCCGGTTGCCGCGCCGGAACAGCGGCAGGGCGCGGTATTTGCGGATGATCGGCTCGCTGACGCCGTGCGTGCCGAGTAGCTCCGGATCCAGCGCATCCAGGTCGAACAGCGGCAAACCGAACTCGCTGGACGCGCACAGCGCGAGGCGCGCCGCATCCAGGTGTTTTTCTTCCACCAGATAGGCGACCAGCGATTGCTCGCGCGCGGCCGCGGCCTCGCAAGCGGCGACGGCGTCGCCTTCGGTCAGGACGCCGTCGTTGACCAGACGCCTGGCGAGTCCAATCAGGTTGATGCGGGTGCTGGGCGTTGCCATGTCGGCCATCGATGCGTTGCGGTTGCCATGGATTCCTCGAACCCTGCGTTGGCATGGCTACTATAGCAATCGGCGTTACATCGCCTGAGGATGGGGCTGCCGGTACCGATCGCGGGTGACCGGGTGTGGCGCTGGCCGATCGCAGGCGAATGGTGGGTTATCGGCCGGCGCGTCGAAATGTTGAGCGCCAGGCAACGCAGGCAGTCCCCTACGGATGCGCTGATTTATTCAGCGCATCCCGCCCGGGGCAGGAAGCTCCGGCCTGAATCGAGGGCGTAAGCCCTTGATTCAGGGAGCGCCGCGCGGGCGTGCACCGCGCGGCGGTGAGCTGAAAAATTCCAGGGAGGGAATTTTTCAGCATTTCCCTACGCGCAATTGTCTGGTTCGCCGCGGTGCCGCGTGAATAACGTACCGCTGGCGCCGGCGGCCGCATTGACCCCATACAGGCAAAAAGAGGATTGATGATGCGAACCATGGTCGTGCTGGCCGGTTTATGGCTGGGTAATCTGGCACAGGCCGCGGTCGACGATCCGCGCCTGCATCCGGGTGAACTGCGCCTGCTGGAGCTCGATCGCGCGACGCTGCGCGAGGTGGTGCCCGGCGCGGTGTACATGCGGCACCGGTTCGGTAGTGGGCAGAGCACGGCCTTGTTTCGCTTTCCGCCGGCAGCGGCTGCGACGCGGCCGGCCAAGCTCGCCTTTCACAGTCACGGCACGGAGTTCGCCATACAGCTGGCTGGTGACTCAGAAATCATCGACGAACGTGGCCGCCACTACCCGCTGCGGGAAGGCGACGCGGTGCTGGTCAAGGCCGGCGTGCGCCACACTGGCGCCTTCGGCAACACCGAAAACCGCATCCTGAGCGTGGTCACGCCGCCGCGCCCGGAATACCCGCCCGAGGACGGCGCGGCATATTTTCCGGGCCATGGTCGGCCAGCCGCCGCGCCAGTGCCGGCACGCAGCGACTATGCCGGCCCGGCGGTACGCACGCTGTTCAACCTGGCCACGGTCGAGTCGACCCTGATGAGCTATCCGGGCGATGCGGTGGCGTTTCGGCACTGGCAGGGCGACGACGTCAGCGTGGCGGTGACGCGCCTGCGCCGCGCCGCGCCGGGACACGCCGCGGCGCCGCACGCCGTGCATGGCGAGGAGGTGGCCTGGCTGGTGCGCGGGCAGATGCGCTACACGCTGCCCGGCGCGGGTGAGGTCACGGCCAGCGCCGGGCAGGCGGTGATCCTGCCACCGTACCGGGCGCATAGTGCCGAGTGTCTGACCGACGAGTGTCTGATCGTGTCCTGGCAGGGTCCGCGCCGGGACGAGTGGGGTGCAGAAGGCACGCTGCCGCCGCTGCGCCTGATCGGCACCGGCGGCGGTGCGTTGGCCGAATCGCACCCGGCGGCCTGTCCGTGTCAAGCCGGGGCCGATTAGGAACGAGATGATTCATTTGGATCGTCTGATCCGGGGCAGGATGTTCCGACTTGAATCGATGGCGTAAGGCGTTGAACCGATGAGGGCCTCGTGGGCATGTACGGCGAGGCCGCTGAAACGGCTTCTTCCAAGTCCCGAGGGTGCGGCGCGCGACGCGTCGGCCGGGTAAGCTTGCGCGGCCGGCGGGGGCGCCGTGCACGCAAACGTGCCAAGGACAGGGGTTCATGCGACCGAATCGTTCGGATTGGGCGGGCGCGCTGGCGCTGACCATGCTCGTGCTACTGGGTGGCTGCGGCGCCGAGAGCGCCTCGCAGGCGCCAACGCCGCGCCAGGTGTCGATTACGGCCACGCAGGTGGCGACGCGGCCGGTGGAGGTGCTCGAGGAGTCGGTCGGTTACATCGACACCCAGACCGCGCCGCTGGTGGCGGCCGAAGTGGCGGGCCGGCTGGTCGAGGTGCGGGTCGACGTGGGTCAGCCGGTCAAGGCCGGCCAGGTGCTGGCGCGCATCGAGCAGGTGGACTACGACAACGAGCTGCGCTCGGCCAGCGCCGAGGTGGGGCGGCTGACCGCCCTGGCCGACAACCAGCGCCGGGTGGTGGAGCGCTATCGCAGTCTCGGGCGCGGCGGTTTCGTGTCCGAAACGGCGCTCGACGAGGCCGAGGCGCAGCTGAAAGCGCTCACTGAACAGCTGGCCACTGCCCAGGCACGGCGCGACATCGCCGCCCGCGGCGTCAGCAAGACCACCGTGCTGGCGCCGGTGGACGGCGTGATCCAGCAGCGCCTGGTGTCCAAGGGCACCTATGTGGCCAACGGTCAGGCGCTGTTCGAGATCGCCACCCGCGCGCTGCTGCGCGTGCACCTGCCGCTGCCGGAAACCGTGCTCGGCCGCGTGCAGGTGGGGCAGACGGTGTATCTGGCCACGCCGAGCGCGCCCGGCCAGCGGGTGACCGGGCGCGTGACCGAGCTGCGGCCGCGGGTGAGCAGCGGCAGCCGCGCCGGCGAGGCCATCGTCGAGTTGCGGAACCCGGGCGACTGGGCGCCCGGCGCCAGCGTGGTCGGGCAGCTGGTGCTCACGCGGCGCGAATCGGTGGTGGTGCCGGCGGTGAGCGTGGTGCTGCGCCCGGCCGGTCAGGTGGCCTATCGCCTGGACGGCGACACGGCACGCCAGGTCAAGGTTGAAGTGGGCGAGCGTCTGGGCAGCGAGCTCGAGGTACTGTCCGGCCTCGAGGCCGGCGCGCGCATCGCCGTCGACGGCGCGGCGTATCTGTCGGACGGCGCGGCGGTGAAGCTGCGGGAGCAGGGCTCGTGACGCTGCCGGAAATCGCCATCCAGCGGCACGTGCTGGCGCTCATGCTGAGCCTGCTGATCGTGCTGTTCGGGCTGATCGCCTACCAGCGCATCGGCGTGGATCGTTACCCGCAAATCCAGTTCCCGGCGGTATCGGTCATCACCCGGCTCGAGGGCGCCAACCCCGAGGTGGTGGACGCGGCGGTCACCAACGTCGTCGAGAGCGCCGTCAACAGCACGCCCGGCATCGAGCGCATCGAGTCGCAGTCCCTGCCGGGCACCTCGCTGGTGGTGGTGATCTTCAAGCTCGGCAAAAACGTCGACGTCGCCTTCAACGAGGTGCAGACCAAGGTCAGTCAGGCGCTCGAGCGCCTGCCGGACGACATCGAGGCGCCGGTGGTGGCCAAGCTGGAAACGGGCTCGCAGGCCATCCTGTGGCTGTCGCTGGAGGGTGATCGCACAGACCCGCAGCTCGACACCTACGCCCGCACGGTGCTCAAGAAGCGGCTCGAAACCATCGACGGCGTGGGCGAGGTGCAGCTCGGCGGCGTGCGCGAGCGCGCCATTCGCGTGAACGTGGACCTCGAGCGCGCCGCCGCGCTCGGCGTCACGGCGCAGGACATCACCGCCGCGCTTGCCAACGAGCACCTGCAGTTGCCGGGCGGTTTCCTGGTCGGCGGCCAGACCGAGCACCTGATCAAGCTCGACCAGGAATACCACTCGGTGGCCGAGATGCAGCGCCTGGTGGTCGGCCACCGCGACGGCGCGCCGATCCTGCTCAAGGATGTGGCGCGGGTGGAGGATTCCGGCAAGGACCGCCGCCAGGCGGCCTACCAGGACGGCAAGGTGTCGATGGGGCTCGGCATCGTCAAGATCAGCAACGCCAACACGGTAGCCATCGCCGACGAGGTGAAGCGGCGCCTCGAAACCGAGTTCCGCCCGGCGCTGCCACCGGGCATGGACCTGTCGATCGCCTGGGACGACAGCGACTACATCCGGCGCGTGATCGCCGCGCTGACCGAGCACATTTACCTCGGCGCCGGCCTGGCGGCGCTGGTGGTGTTCGTGTTCCTGGTCAACTGGCGCGCCACCGTGATCGTGGCGCTCGCCATCCCGGTGTCGCTGCTGGCGGCGGTGCTGATCATGTATTTCATGGGTTACACCCTGAACACCATGACCATGCTGGCGCTGCTGCTGCTGATCGGCGTGGTGGTGGACGACGCCATCGTGGTGCTGGAGAACATCCATCGGCACATGCACGAGCGGCCGGGCGAGCCGCTGCGCGCGGCGGCCGATGGCACGCAGCAGGTGTATTTCGCCGTCATCGCCGCCACGTTTGCGCTTGTGTGCATCTTCGGGCCGGTGATCTTCATGGACGGCATCATCGGCCTGTTCTTCGAGTCGTTCGCGGTGGTGGTCACCACCGGCGTGCTGGCCTCGCTGTTCGTGGCGGTGACGCTGACGCCCATGTTGTGTTCGCGCCTGCTGAAGGTGGACGTGCAGCACGGACGGCTGGCGCGGGCGAGTCTGGCCGTCATGGACAAGGTGGAAGCCGCTTACCGGCGGGCGCTGCGCGGGGTGTTGCGCTGGCGCTGGAGCACGCTGGGCGTGGCCGTGCTGCTGGTGTTGCCGGCCGGCGTGCTGTTTGGCGTGATCGGCAAGACGTTCGAGCCGGACGTGGACGAGAACGGCTTTCTGGTCACCTTCAAGACGCCGCTCGGCTCGAGCCTGGACTACTCCGAGCAACGCATGCGTGTGGTGGAAGCGCTGCTCGAGGCGCAGCCCGAGGTGCGCGACTACTGGTCGGCGCTCGGCATCGGACCGCTCGGGCAGGTCAGCCAGGGCATGGTGTTCGTGCGCCTGAAGCCGGCCGAGCAGCGCGCGGCACACCAGTTCGAGGTGATCCGCCGCGTGCAGGCGGGACTCGCCGACATTCCCGGCATCGAGGCGTTTGCCGGGCGCGTGCCGGCGGTGCAGGGCTCGCGCGGCGAGCCGCTGCAGTTCGTGCTGCGCGGGGTGGACCTGACGCGCGTGGCGCAGCTGGCCAAGGACCTGCACGCCAAACTGTCGGCAGAGCATCCGCAGCTGGGTTATGTCGATCTGGACCTCAAGCTCGACCTGCCGCAGTTCAAGCTCGACGTCGACCGCGTGCGCGCGGCCAGCTTGGGCCTGAACGCCGCCACCGTGTCGCAGGCGGTGAACCTGCTGATGGGTGGGCAGGACGTGGCCTATTTCAACGACGAGCCCGGCGACGGCGAGCGCTACGACGTGCGCATCAAGGCCATCGAGGGTCAGGTGACGCGGCCCGAGCATTTGCGGCGCATTTACCTGCGCAGCGCCAGCGGCGAGCTGGTGCGCGCCGACACCGTGGCGCGTTTCGAGGAACGCCTGGGCCCGGCGCTGATCTCGCGCTACGACCTGCGCTACGCGGCCAATTTCTACGCCGAGCCGAAGATTCCGCTCAACCAGGCGGTCGCCGTCGTGCAGGCGGCCGCCGGCCAGCTGCCCGAGGGCTACGAACTGACCATGGTGCGGCAGACCAAGGATTTCGCCGACACCGTGCGCATCCTCACCGGCACCTTCGCGCTGGCGCTGGTGCTGCTGTACATGGTGCTGGCCAGCCAGTTCAACTCGCTGCTGCAGCCGTTCATCATCATGGTGGCGCAGCCGCTGGCGGCGGTCGGTGCCTTGTTCGGCCTATGGCTGTACGACATGACGCTCAATATCTACTCGATGATCGGCATGGTGCTGCTGGTGGGGCTGGTGGCCAAGAACTCGATCCTGCTGGTCGACCTGGCCAACCAGCTGCGCGCAGACGGCAGGAGCATTGACCAGGCGCTGCTGGAGGCCTGCCCGGTGCGCCTGCGCCCGGTGCTGATGACCTCGCTCACCATCATCTTGGCCATGATGCCGGCGGCGCTCGGCTTCGGCACCGGCTTCGAGGCCAACGGGCCGCTGGCGGTGACCATCATTGGCGGCATGCTGAGCTCGACCGTGCTCACGCTGCTGGTGGTGCCGGCGTTGTATTCGCTGACCGAGCAGGGGCTGGCGCGGCTGCGCCGGCGGTCGGCCGCGCCCGCGCCGCAGTCCGCATGAGCAGGTGGGGCCCTGGCTGCGCCATCTGCCCGCCGCCGCCCCCTGCGGTGGTAGCGTGCTCGGTGGTTTCCTGTGCCAAAACCGGGGGATAGCCCAATGAAAGTCGATGTGTTGCCGTTTTTCGACGCCGCAACCGGCACCTGGTCGTACGTGGTGGCCGATCCGCGCAGCCGCCAGGCGGCCATCGTCGATCCGGTGCTGGATTTCGACGCCGCCGCCGGGCGCACCAGCAGGACCAGCGCCGATCGCCTGCTGCAGGCGGTACAGGAGCGCGCCCTGGACGTGGCGTGGATACTGGAGACCCACGCCCACGCCGATCACCTGACCGCGGCCGCTTACCTCAAGGAGCGCCTGGGTGCGGCGGTGGTGATCGGTGCCGGCATCCGCGACGTGCAGCGCACGTTCGCGCGGGTGTTCAACCTGGGAGCTGAGTTTCCGACCGACGGTTCGCAGTTCGACCGGCTGGTCGGCGACGGCGACAGCCTGCAGCTTGGCGACCTGGTCGTGCACGTGCTGGCCACCCCGGGCCACACCAACGACAGCGTCAGCTACGTGGTCGCAGACGCCGTGTTCGTGGGCGATACGCTGTTCCTGCCGGACGTCGGCAGCGCGCGCTGCGATTTTCCGGGCGGCGATGCGGCCACCCTGTACGAGTCGGTGCATCGGTTGTACGGGCTTGGCGACGGCACGCGGATGTTCGTGTGCCACGACTACCCGCCGGCCGGCCGGGAGGCGCGCTGCCAGACCACCGTCGGCGAGCAGCGGCGCAGCAACATCCATTTGCGCGACGCGGTCGACCTGGACGCCTTCGTCGGCCTGCGCACGGCGCGCGACGCCACGCTGGCGATGCCCAAGCTGATCCTGCCGTCGATCCAGGTCAACATTCGCGCCGGCCAGTTTCCGCCGCCGGAGGACAACGGTGTGTCGTACCTGAAGCTCCCGCTGGACGTGCTATGAGGCGCCCATGACGCATTTCACGCCTTACACCGCGCTCGGCGGTGGTTTGCTGATCGGCGTCGCGGCCGTGCTGCTGCTGTACCTGAACGGCCGCATCGCCGGCATCAGCGGCATCCTGAACGGTGCCCTGGCGCGCCAGAAAGGCGACACCGCCTGGCGCGTGGCGTTCCTGCTCGGCATGCTGGCCGGCGGCGGCGCGTTCTGGTGGTTGACGCCGCACGCGTTTGTGCCGCGCCAGGGCTTTCCGCTGCCGACGTTGCTGGTGGCCGGCTTTCTGGTCGGCTTCGGCACCCGCCTGGGCAGCGGCTGCACCAGCGGGCACGGCGTGTGCGGCCTTGGCCGACGCTCGCTGCGCTCGCTGGTGGCGACCGCCACCTTCGTCGGCTTCGGCATGCTCACGGTGTACGTGACGCGTCACCTGCTCGGGGGGCAGCCATGAGCCGGGTGCTGGCGGCCGCGCTGTGCGGCGTGTTGTTCGGTGTGGGACTGGCGCTGGCGCAGATGATCGACCCCAACAAGGTGTTGGCCTTCCTGGACGTGGCCGGCGCCTGGGATCCGAGCCTCATCCTGGTGATGGGCGGCGGCGCCGGCGTCACGGCGACGTTGTTTCCCTGGGTGCTGCGCCGCCCGCGTCCGCGCCTGGATACGGTGTTTCATCTGCCCACCAAGCGGCGGGTCGATGCGCAGTTGGTGGCCGGGGCGGCGCTGTTCGGCATTGGCTGGGGATTGGCCGGCTACTGCCCCGGCCCGGCGCTGGTGGCGCTCACGCTCGGCACCGCCGAGCCGTGGCTGTTCGTCGCCGCCATGATCGCCGGTTCGTTGGCCTGCAAGGTGTGGCAGGACGGCGGGCGTTAGATGGCGATGCGGCACCCGTCTTCGCAACCGCTGGTTTATCCGGAATGAACGTACCGGCCGACCCGCTGCTGCTGGCGCGCCTGCAGTTTGGCGCCAACATCAGCTTTCACATCCTGTTTCCCAGCATCAACATGGCGCTGGCCTGGCTGCTGCTGTATTTCCGGCTGCGCGGGCGCGGCGTGCAGGGGGCGCCGTGGCTGGCGGCGTACCGCACCTGGGTCAAGGTGTTCGCGCTGTCGTTCGCGCTCGGTGTGGTCAGCGGCGTGACCATGAGTTTTCAGTTTGGTACGAACTGGCCGGGCTTCATGCAGCGCGTGGGCAACATCGCCGGTCCCCTGCTGGGTTACGAGGTACTGACGGCGTTCTTTCTGGAGGCCACGTTTCTTGGCGTGATGCTGTTCGGCCAGCGCCGCGTGTCCGAGCGCATGCACCTGACCGCCACCGCGCTGGTGGCGGTCGGCACCAGCCTGTCGGCGTTCTGGATCCTGGCGCTCAATTCCTGGATGCAGACGCCGGCTGGCTATCGGCTGATCGACGGCCAGGCGCATGCGGCGAGTTGGTGGGCGGTGATTTTCAATCCGTCCTTCCCGTACCGGTTCGTGCACATGATGCTGGCGTCGGGACTCACGGTGGCGTTTCTGGTCGCCGGCCTGAGCGCCTACCGCCGCCTGCGCGGCGAGCGCAGTGCGGAGCTCGCCGTCACCCAGCGCCCGGCGGTGCGCCTGGCGGCGGTGCTGATCCCGCTGCAGATCGCAGTCGGCGACCTGCACGGTTTGAATACGCTCGAACACCAGCCGGCCAAGATCGCCGCCATGGAGGCCATCTGGCACACCGAGCGCGCCGCGGACCTGCGCCTTGTCGCCTGGCCGGACGAGAAAACGCGCAGCAACCGCTTCGAGATCACGCTGCCGGATGCGGCCAGCCTGATCCTGACCCACAGCCGCGATGGCGAGCTGCGCGGTCTCGACAGCTTTCCGGATCACCCGCCGGTGGCGCCGCTGTTCTGGGCGTTTCGCGTCATGGTGGGCGTGGGCCTTTTGATGCTGGCGGTGAGCTGGCTCGCCGCCTGGCAGATGCGCCGCGGCGGCGAGCCCACGCAGGTGGTGCAGCGTGCGCTGCTGGCGATGACTTTCTCCGGCTGGCTGGCGGTGCTGGCCGGCTGGTACGTGACCGAGATCGGCCGCCAACCGTGGATCGTCTACGGTGTGCTGCGCACCGCCGAAGTCGCCTCCGGCGTGCCGGCGCCGATGATCGGCCTCAGTCTCGCGCTGTATCTGACGCTGTATGCGGTGCTGATCGTGGCTTACGTGAGCGTGCTGTTTTATTTGGCACGCAAGGCCGGCGACGCAGGGGGTGCGTGATGGAACAGGCTCTGCCGTTGATCTTCATGGCCCTGATGGGCGTGGCGATGCTGGCCTACGTGGTGCTGGACGGCTTCGATCTGGGCGTGGGTCTGCTGCTGCCGCTGGTGGACGACGCCGACAAGGACCGCATGATCGCCGCCATCGGCCCGTTCTGGGACGCCAACGAGACCTGGCTGGTGCTCGGCGCCGGCATTTTGCTGGTGGCCTTCCCGCAGGCGCACGGCGTGGTGCTGACGGCGCTCTACCTGCCGGTGGCCTTCATGCTGGTCGGGCTGATCCTGCGCGGGGTGGCGTTCGACTTTCGCGTCAAGGCGCGTGCCGAGCACAAGGCGCTGTGGAACCGCGCCTTCGTGGCCGGCTCGGCGCTGGCGGCGTTCGCGCAGGGCTTCATGCTCGGCAAGTACGTGCTGGGCTTCGCCGCGGGGCTGTGGCCGACCCTGTTCGCGGCCTTGATCGGCCTGTGTCTGATGGCCGCCTACACGCTGCTGGGCGCCTGCTGGCTGTTGATGAAAACCAGCGCCCCGCTCAAGCGCCGTGCCGCCGGTTGGGCGCGGCGCGCCCTGTGGGGCACGGCGCTCGGCTTGGCGGCGGTGTCGCTGGCGACACCGCTGGCCAGCGAGCGAATTTTTCAAAAATGGTTCTTGATGCCGCAGTTCATCCTGCTACTGGAGGTGCCGCTGGCCAGCGCCGTGCTGCTGCTGGTGGCCGACCGGCGCCTGAAACGCCTGTGCCAGGCGGACCTGCCGCGGCCGTGGGAACCGTTCGCCTGCGCGGTCGGCTTGTTCGTGCTGGCGGCGATCGGTCTGGCCTACAGCCTGTACCCGTACCTGGTGGTGGACCGGCTCACCGCGTGGCAGGCCGCGGCGGCGCCGGAGTCGCTCAAATTCATTTTGGTCGGCGTGGTGATCACGCTGCCGGCCATCGTGGCGTACACCGTCTACGTGTACCGGGTGTTCTGGGGCGAGGCGGGCGAGCTGCGTTACGAGTGACGGGCATTCAGCAAGGACTCGCCAGCCGTTACCATTGCCGTTTTTTACCGCCAGGAGGCCCTGCCCATGCTGACCAAAGACGATATCCGCGGCGTGTCCGCCATGATCCCGACGCCGTGCAAGGCGGGTCAGGGCGGCTGGCAATACGAGAACTCGGTCGATCTCGACGAGACGGCGCGCATGACCGAGCAGCTGATCGCCGCCGGCATCGGCTCGATCGCCGCCAACGGCACCACCGGCGAGTGCGCGGCGCTGACGCTGGAGGAAAAGCTCGCCTTCACGCGCACCATCGTCGAGGTCGCCCGCGGCCGCGTGCCGGTGTTCGCCGGCATCACCACGCTCGGCACCAAGGAGACGGTGCGCCAGATGCGCCTGTTCCGGGAACTCGGCGCCGAGGGCGGCTTCGTCGGCCTGCCGCTGTGGCAGACGCCGACCCTCACCAACTCGGTGAAGTTCTATGCGGATCTGGCCGAGGCGGTGCCGGACATGGGTCTGATGGTCTACGCCAACCCGCTGTTTTTCAAATCCACCTTCCCGGTCGAGTTCTGGGCCGGCGTCGGCAAGCACTGCCCGACCGTGGTCACCTGTAAGTACGTCGGCAACCTGATGGATCCCAAGAACATGCTGATCGACCTGCCGGCCAGCATGGATGCGGCGCCGCACGTGCAGTTCCTGCCGATCGACTTTGCCGTGCCGATGGCCTACGAGATGGTGGGCGATCGCCTGAAGGGCATGTGGTCGACCAGCTGCGCCATGGGGCCAGAGCCCATCGTGGCCCTGCAGCGGGCGCTCGAGGCCGGCGACACGGCGCGCATGGGCACCATCATGAGCGAGCTGAACGCCCTGCCGAACGCCATTCCGGATTTTCGCGAGTTCTCCAAGTACAACGTGCAGGTGGAGAAGGTCCGCTGCAACGCCGCCGGTTACATCAATGCCGGGCCGTGTCGGGCGCCCTATGAGGACCTGCCCGACGACTGGCGCGCACTGGCCGAGGCTAGCGGCCGGGCCTGGGCCGAGCTATGCGCGCGTAAATACCGCTAATACCGCTGACCGGCGGCTGCACAATGGCAACCCAGCGCCGCCGCAGGCCCGGCGGCGCGATACGCCCTCACCCCACGGAGGCCCCCATGCGCATCGAAGACCTGACCTGGCGCATCGTCGACAAACCGGGCGAGACCTTCAAGGTCCACCGCTCCATCTACACCGACCCCGAAATTTTCGAGCTCGAGCTCGAGCACATCTGGGAAGGCACCTGGGTCTACATCGGCCACGACAGCCAGATTCCGAAGCCCAACGACTACCTGACCACCGTCATCGGCCGCCAGCCGGTCGTCATCGCCCGCGGCGCGGACGGCGTGCTGCGCGGTTTCATCAACGCTTGCTCGCATCGCGGCGCCTTGGTGTGCCGCAAGGCGCGCGGCAACGCCAAGCTGTTCACCTGCCCGTATCACGGCTGGGTGTACGACAACAAAGGCGCGCTGCTGGACGTGAAAGACGAGGCCGACGGCGCCTACCCCGATCACTGGCACAAAGCCGACTTTGGCCTCACCCCGGTGCCGCACGTGGCGAGCTATCACGGCTTCATCTTCGCCAGTCTCAACCCGGACGTGCCGGACATCAAAACGCATCTGGCGGCCGCGGCACCGTTCCTGGAACTGTTCGCCAACGAGTCGGCCGAAGGGCTCGAAGTGCTGCGCGGGCATTCCGTGTACACGCATCGCGGCAACTGGAAGATGCAAGCCGAGAACGGCGTCGACGGCTACCACGTCGACATCGTGCACGCGTCGTACTTTCGCCTGGCGCAAGAGCGCGCCAAGGCGGCGGCGGCCGCGGGCGGTGCGGACAACGTGAAGGCCATCAAGGTCGACATGAAGAACACGCAAAACGGCAATTACGACCTCGGCAACGGCCACGTCATGATCTGGACCGACATCCCGAACTTCCGCGACCGGGCGCTGGGGATGCAGTACGACGCGCTCGAGGCGCGCGTGGGCCCGCTGCACGCCAAGTGGATGGCCGGGCGTCTGCGTCAGGTATTGATCTACCCGAACGTGATCCTGTTCGACGGCATTTCCACGCAGCTGCGCTCCTGGCGGCCGATCGCGCCCGACCAGACCGAGGTGCACGCCTACTGCGTGGCGCCCCGTGGCGAGAGCGAAGAAGCGCGCGAGCGGCGGGTGCGCCAGTACGAGGATTTCTACGGCGCCAGCGGCATCGCCACGCCGGACGACCTGACCGAATTCGACGCCTGTCAGTCCGGTTACTACGGGCGCAATGCGCAGTGGCAGGACTTCGACCGCGGCATGAAGCGGCGCGTCATCGGTCCCGACGAGCACGCCCGTGAGCTCGGCTTCAATCCGCAGGTCAGCGCCGGGCGTTTTGCCGACGAAACGCTCTACCACGGCGAGTACCGGCAGTGGTTGAAGCTGATGACCGAAGGTCTGCGCCGCGCGGAGGCCAAGCGCCATGTCGCCTGATCTGCTCCTCAAGGAAGCCGTCACCGAACTGCTGCTCGAAGAGGCCGATTGCCTGGACGAGCGGCGCTGGCACGACTGGCTCGCCCTGTACCGGGAAGACGCCGTCTACTGGGCGCCGTCCTGGCACGACGACGACGAGCTGATCGACAACCCCAAGGGCGAGATTTCGCTCATCTACTGCGGCAACCGCGATCGCCTGGCCGATCGGGTATGGCGCATCGAGTCGGGGCTGTCGTCGTCGCTGCTGCGCCTGCCGCGCACGCGCCACTTGGTGACCAACATCCGCCTGCGCGAGGTGAGCGCCGACCAGCTGATCGCCACCGCCAACTTCCAGGTCAACACCTACAAGCACGAAGAGCAGCGCACCGACATGTTCTTCGGCCACTACCGCTACCGCCTGGCGCGCACCGGCGACGCGCTGCAGATCCGCGAGAAATACATCGTGGTCTGCAACGACGTGATCCCGCGTCAGATGGATGTGTTCAATATCTGAGCCGGCTGATCGAGGCGGGCGTCTGCTGCATGCCGGGGCACGCGCCGGCCCGGTCGGCGCCTGCCGGCCGGGCTTTCCGGCGTCCCAGAGTGTGCAAAGAAATGCGCGTGCTGCGCATTTCTTGCGTCGCCCGTCCGGTACACGCCCGGACGTGCTCGCGCGAATCAAGCCCTGGCGAGCTCGATTCGCGTCAGGCCATCCCTGGCCGGCCTCGGGACTTGAAAAATTCACAAGCCCTCAGGGTTTGTGAAGAAATGCGCGTCCTGCGCATTTCTTGCGTCGCCCGTCCGGTACATGCCCGGACGGGCTCCCGCGAATCAAGCCCTTGCGGGCTCGATTCTCGTCCGGCCATCCCTGGCCGGCCTGAGAGCTTGAAAAATTCACAAGCTCTCAGTCGGCGCGGCGGATGGTTTCCTGACGCTGCTCGCGGCTGATGATGCGCGCCAGGTTCACCAGTTCTTCGGCCACTAGCTCCAGCACGTCGTCGGCGCTGACGATGCCGACCAGTTCGTCGCGCGTGCCCACCACCGGTAGGCGACGCACGCCGCGCGTGCGCATGCGCTCGAGCACGTCCCAGATTTCGTCGCTCTCGCGGGCCGTGGCGAGCGGTTCGCTCATCACGTCACCGGCGCTGACCGCGTCCGGCGACACGTCTTTGGCGACCACCGCCAGCACGATGTCGCGGTCGGTGATGATGCCGACCGGTCGGCACAGGCCGGCCTCGTCACGCGTCACCACCACGCTGCCTACGTGGTGCTGGCGCATCAACTGGGCGACGGTGCGCAGGGAATCGTCGGGACTGGCGATGACGACGCCACGGCTGCAAATGTCGGCAACGGGCATGGCAGGGCTCCGGGGGGGGGCAAAAAAAGCATCATGCTGTCGTCAGCGGCCGCTGGCCATGACCGGCGTCAACCGCCGCTGTGGCCGCTGGCGGCGAACCTATCGCATGATGATTCCGGCTCCGAATCGAGGCTTTTCGCGTGCAGTACGACTCACACACCGCGCTCGTGGTGGTTGATGTGCAAAACGATTTCGCCGACCCGGCCGGCCGCCTGTACGTGCCGGGCGGCGAGGCGGTGGTGCCGGTCATCAAT
>NZ_JAQVGQ010000208.1 GCF_028696615.1 Immundisolibacter sp.
GGCGGCGAAATAGGCTTGGCGGAGCGTGTCGTCGTCGCAAGGGCCGAGGATGCACAGGTGTTGGGACAGGCCCAGCTCGGCGGCCAGCGTTTCGAGCGCGGCCCGCCCGCCAGTGTTGGCACCGGACAGGGCGTCCTGGGCTTCGTCACCGATTACCAGCAGCAACACCTGTGGGTATCGCTGGCGAATGCCAGGCAGCGATTCGCGGATGAACTCGTATAGCCCTTTGCGGGCGGTGAGCCGGCCGACCGAGAGCAGCACTGGACGGTCGCCAAGATCATATTTGCGGCGAAAGGCATCGCCTGTTGCGGTCGGGTCTTTCGGTAATGTGACGCCGGGATGAATGACGCTGATTCGTCCTGCCGCGACACCGGCGCGGGCGGCGATGCCAGCGGTGTTGGTGCTGTTGGCGATGGCCTGGTCGAGACGGCGCAGCGCCGGCAGCCACAGTGCCCGGTACACCGGGTGGCGGGCCAGCAGGTCGAGCCCATGCACGTAGGCCACAGCGCGGGCGCCGCTGCGCCGCGCGGCGAGCTGTGTGGCGATCGCAGTGAGGCCGCTGCCGGCGAGGACGATATCGAACGGTTGGCCACCCTCGTTCCAGGCAGCGAGCAGCGAACGCAGCAGGAAGCTGCGCAGCGGTCGGGCGGGGACCTCGATGACTTCGCACGCTGTCGGCAGAAGGTGGCGGCACCCTGCCGGTCCGATGACGCTGAGTGTGCTCCACTCGGCCAGCGACCGCGCCATGTGCAGGTTTAGGCGCTCCATCCCCCCGCGCAGCGGCGGCAGGTTGCGGGTGATGAGCAGGATGCGCGGACTTCGCGGCTGGACGGCGTCAGTCATGCGCTGAGTGTGGCGGCGGGACTCACGGCCGCCATCACCGCCCCGCAGCCTCCAGAAACGCCGCCATGCGCGCCGCGTCCGGCCGCTCGATGACGCCGTGCTCGCACACGATGGCGTCGATGAGCGCCGCTGGCGTCACGTCGAACACCGGGTTCCAGGCCGCAAAACCCGCCGGCGCCAGCGCCTGGCCGGCCAGCTGCGTGAGTTCCTGCGCCGGGCGTTCTTCCACCTCGATGACGGCGCCGTCGGGCGTGGCGGGGTCGAAGGTGGACAGCGGCGCCACCACCATCACCCGCGCGCCGTGGGCGCGGGCGGCCAGCGCCGCGGTGTAGGTGCCGATTTTGTTGGCGGTGTCGCCGTTGGCGGCGATGCGGTCGGCGCCGACGATGAGCCAGGCCGGGCGCAGGCGCGCGAACAGCCAGGCCGCCGCGCCGTCCACCACCAACCGCGCCGGGATGCCCTCCTGCTGCAGCTCCCAGGCGGTCAGGCGCGCGCCCTGCAGCCAGGGCCGGGTTTCGTCCACGAACACCTCGGCGATGCGGCCCTGGGCGTGGGCGGTGCGGATCACGCCAAGCGCCGTGCCGTGCCCGCCGGTGGCCAGCGCGCCGGTGTTGCAGTGGGTGAGCACGCGGCTGCCGGGGGCGATCAGTGGCGCGCCGTGCGCCGCCATGGCGCGGTTGGCGGCCAGGTCCTGGTCGTGGATGGCGCGCGCCTGCGCCAGCAGGGCGGGTTCGGGATCGCCGCTGGTGGTGGCGAAACGCGCCGTCATGCGGTCGAGCGCCCAGGCGAGGTTGACGGCCGTCGGCCGGGCATTGCGCAGGTGCGCGAGGTCCGGCTCGATCGCCGCCCGCCAGCCGTCGCCGGCTGCCGCGAAGGCCGCGCGTGCCGCCAGCACCACGCCGTACGCCGCCGCGATGCCGATGGCCGGCGCGCCGCGCACCACCATGGCGCGGATGGCGTCCGCCACCTCGCCGGCGCTCACGCAGCGCAGCCAGGTCTGCTCGGCCGGCAGGCGGCGCTGGTCCAGCAGGTGAAGGGCGCCGTCTTGCCAGCGCAGGGCGGTGACGGGGTTCACGCCGCCTCCGCGCGGCCGGTGCAAAGACGCCTGCAGGGGAACGGATGGCCGGGCTGGGTCACGGGGTCGACTCACTACAATGCTGGCCCGACATCTTAACAACCCAGGATCAGCCGCCATGGATCGTCCCGTCCCGCCCGACTGCACGCCCGAGAGCCTGGGTTTCGAGGCGGCGCTCGCGCAGGTGCTGCGCACCGTCCGGCCGCTGCCGGGCGCCGAAACGCTGGCGCTCACGGACGCGCTCGGCCGCGTGCTGGCCGCGCCGCTCATCGCCACCATGGACCTGCAGCCGTGGCCGAATTCGGCCATGGACGGCTACGCCTTCGCTTTCGCCGACCTGGACACCGCGCTCGGCGCGGGCCTGGAGCTGGTGGGCACGGCGCTGGCCGGGCATCCGTTCACCGGCCGGCTCGGGCGCGGGCAGTGCGTGCGCATCCTGACCGGCGCCGTGCTGCCGGATGGCGCCGACACGGTGGTGATGCAGGAACATGCCACGCTTGCGCACGGACGGCTGCGATTGCAGCGCCCGCTGCCCGTCGGCGCCAACGTGCGCGCGCCCGGCGAGGACGTGCGCGCCGGCCAGACGGTGCTGCCGGCCGGCAGTCGCCTCGGCCCGGCGCAGCTTGCGCTGGCGGCGGCGCTGGGGCAGGGCACGGTCACGGTGCATCGCCGCCCGCGCGTGGCGCTGTTCACCAGCGGCGACGAGCTCACGCCGCTCGGCCGGCCGCTCGGCCCGGGCGCCATCTACGACAGCAACCGCTACCTGCTGCGCGCCATGCTGCAGGAGCTGGGCGCGACGGTGGTGGATCTGGGCATCGTGGCGGACGATCCGGCCGCCGTGCGCGCCGCCTTTGCCGCCGCTCGCGAGCAGGCGGACGTGGTGATCAGCTCGGGCGGCGTGTCGGTGGGCGATGCCGACTACGTGCGCGACGTGTTCGCCGAGTTCGGCGACATCCACTTCTGGCGCATCGCCATGAAACCCGGCCGGCCGCTGGCCTTCGGGCGGCTGGGCGAGACCTGGTTTTTCGGCCTGCCGGGCAATCCGGTGTCGACCGCGGTGACGTTTCACCAGTTCGTGCGCCCGGCGCTGCGCCTGCTGGAGGGTGAGGCGCCGGCGCCGCCGCTGCGCCTGCAACTGCCGCTGCTGGAGCCGCTGCACAAGGCGCCGGGGCGGCTCGATTTTCAGCGCGGCATCGTCGGCCCGGGGCCGGACGGGCGCCTTGGCGTCAAGAGCGCGGGCGCGCAGGGCTCGCACGTGCTGAGCAGTCTCGCCGCCGCCAACTGCCTGATCGTGCTGCCGGCCGACAGCGGCGACCTGCCGGCCGGCGCCACGGTGACGGTGGAACCGCTGCCCTGGCCCGGCACGCCGGGGCGCGACGTTTTTTAGCTCGCAGGAGCGGCTTCAGCCGCGAAGGTTCACTGGCAGCCTTTGCCCGCCCGGCTCGCTCAGGCGTACATCAGGCGCCCCTTGGGCTCTGGGATCGCGCGGCCTTGTTCGCGGGCGGTTTCGATCCACTCTTGGATGATCTGCTCGGCATTGGCTACCGCCTGCTGGTAGGTCGCGCCATCGGCCATGCAGCCGGGCAGTTCCGGCACTTCGACGATAAATGCGTCGTCCTGAGCGCTCCAGTAGATGATCAGTTCATATCTGATCGCCATCACGTTCTCCCAAGCGGTACTTGAGTATCAAGTTTCGCACTTGCCTGACCTGGTAAGGCTTGGCATGTGCGCCTCGTGGCTGGATGTTGATGATTTCTTCCACGCCCACGGCAGTAAATATGTGGTGATCGCCGCGGATCCGCTGCTTGAATCCCAGGTGGATCAGGAATTGACAAAGGTCGGCAAAACCGACGGTGGCATCGGCCACGCCACTCAAGATGCGCTCTCGGAGCTTGTCGTACCGGCTCATTTGCGCCTCTCGGGAGCGCTGTGATCAGGTTGCCGAAGGTCGTTTTCGCGGGATTGTGCACGATGCCCTACGTGGCCTACGCGGCTCGCAGGAGCGGCTCGCAGGAGCGGCTTCAGCCGCGAACGCTCACGCCCGCAGCAGGAACGTCACCGGCCCGTCGTTGGTGAGGCTGACCTGCATGTGGGCGCCGAAGCGGCCGCTGGCGACGTCGGCGTGCTGGCGCCGGGCGGCGTCGACCAGCGCATCGAACACGGCCCGGGCGTGCCCGGGCTCGGCGGCGCTGGTGAAGCTCGGCCGCCGGCCGCGGTCGGTGTCGGCGGCCAGTGTGAACTGCGGCACCAGCAGCAGGCCGCCGCCAATGTCGGTGAGGGAACGATTCATGCGCCCCTGGGCGTCGTCGAACACGCGATAACCCAGCAGGCGCTCGGCCATGCGCGCTGCCTGCGCGGGCCCGTCGGCCGGCTGCACGCCGACCAGCACCAATAGCCCCGGGCCGATCTGCCCCACTACCTCGCCGGCCACCTCCACGCGGGCCTGCGTCACCCGCTGCAGCAGGGCCAGCATGGAACTAGCTCGCGCTGCGGGCGTGCCGGCGCCGGTCGGATTCCAGCAGATGGCGCTTGCGGATGCGCAGGTGCTTGGGCGTCACCTCGACCAGCTCGTCGGCTTCGATGAACTCGAGCGCCTGCTCCAGCGTCAGGCGCATGGGCGGGGTCAGCAGGATGTTCTCGTCGCTGCCGGCGGCGCGGATGTTGGTGAGCTGCTTGGCCTTGAGCGGGTTCACGGTCAGGTCGTTGCCGCGGCTGTGCAGGCCGATCACCTGGCCCTCGTACACCTCGGCGCCCCG
>NZ_JAQVGQ010000020.1 GCF_028696615.1 Immundisolibacter sp.
TCGCCGGCTACTCGCACATCCAGGACATCGGCCAGGTGTCGAGTCACTGGCTGGAACGCATCGGCCATTTCTTCGAGCACTACAAGGATCTCGAGCGCGGCAAGTGGGTCAAGATCGACGGCTGGGGTGATGCCGCTGCCGCCCGCGCCATCATCGAGGAGGCACTGGCGCGCTACGCGGTCGACGCGGGGTAGGCCGCGGTCACTCGGCTGACGCCGGTGTGTTGCGCGTCACCCAGCGCGCACCGCCGGTGGCGAGTGTTTCTTTCTTCCAAAACGGCGCGCGGTGCTTGAGCGCTTCGATCAGGTGCCGGCAGGCGGCGAAGGCCGCCTCGCGGTGCGCCGACCAGGCGGCGGTCAGCACGATGGCGTCGCCGGGTGCGATCGGTCCCACCCGGTGCACGATCAGCAGCTCATTCACCGGCCAGCGCTGCGTTGCCTCGGCGACGATGTCGGCCAGGGCGCGTTCGGTCATGCCGGGGTAGTGCTCGAGCGTCATGCCGGCGACGCTGTCGCCTTCGTTGAAATCGCGCATGGTGCCGACGAACACGGCGCAGGCGCCGCTGTCGGCCCGCCCGGCGAGCGCGGCCTGCGCCGCGGCGAGACGGCCCCAGGGGTCGAACGGGCCCGTGACGATCTCGATGGCCACCTCAGCCTCCGGTCACCGGCGGGAAAAACGCCACCTCATCGCCAGGCTGCACGACGGCATCGGGCGTGGCGTAGTCGTGGTTGATGGCGCACAGCACGCCGGCCGGCAGCGTGGCCTGGCCGGTGGCGGCGCCCCAGACGTCGCTCACCCGGGCCGACGCCGGCAGCTCGAGGCGCAGTTCGTCGCGACCGAGCGACTCACGCAGACTGGCAAAGAAACGGACGTGCACGTGCATGGGTCGAGGATCAGCAGGTGGGTTCGCCATAATACCGGCCAGCGCCCTTGCCCGGATCAGCCATGAGTAAAGCCAGCCACACGCCGCGCCACCTGCGCGTGGCGGTTCTCACCTACTCCAACCGCCGCAGCGCCGCCGACGACAGCAGCGGCGACCTGATCCGCGCGCGCCTGGTGGCCGCCGGGCATCGCATCGCCGCCTCGGCCATCCGCCATGGCGATGCCGAAACGATGCGCGAATTCCTGCGCGCCTGGCTCGCCGATCCCGGTATCGACGTGGTGATCTCGAACGGCGGCACCGGCATCACCGACTGCATGCCGCAGGCCGTGGCGCCGCTCATCGAGCACGACATCCCGGGCTTCGCCGTGCTGTTCCAGGTACTGTCGCTGGACGACATCGGCAGCTCCGGCATGCTGTCGCGCGCCCAGGCGGGCTTGGCGAACGGCAAGTTGCTGTTCCTGCTGCCGGGCTCGGAAAACGGCTGTCGGCTCGCCATGGATCGGCTGGTCATCCCGCAGCTCGACACCACCACCCGGCCGTGCAGCTTGGCTGGCCTGCTTGCCGATGAGTGATCTCACGCACTTCAACCAGCGCGGCGAGGCGCACATGGTCGACGTCGGCGACAAGCCGGTCAGCCAGCGTGAGGCGGTCGCCGAGGGTCGCATCACCATGCAGGCCGAGACCCTCGCGCGCATCCGCGCCGGCGATCACAAAAAAGGCGACGTGCTCGGCATTGCGCGCGTGGCCGGCATCATGGCCGCCAAGCGCACGGCGGAGCTGGTGCCGCTGTGCCATCCGCTGCCGCTGACCGCGGTCAGCATCGACTTCACCCTCGAAGACGCCCCGCCCGCGGTGCGTTGCCGCGCCCGCGTGCGCACCGCCGGCCAAACCGGTGTGGAGATGGAGGCGCTGACCGCGGTGCAGATCGCGCTGCTGACGATCTACGACATGTGCAAGGCGGTCGACCGCGGCATGGTCATGACCGACATCGGGCTGGTCGAAAAACGCGGCGGCAAGTCTGGCGGGTGGCGGCGGCAGGACGCCCCGGCGTGAACCGAGCGCGTGAGTCCGCGATTCACGCCGCGCGGCGCAGCCTGCCGAAAAACGCCAGGAACGGAATTCTTCAGCAGCCCCGCAAGCTCCCCGGCCTCAGGGTTTGTGAAGAAATGCGCGTCCTGCGCATTTCTTGCGTCGCCCGTCCGGTACACGCCCGGACGGGCTCCCGCGAATCAAGCCCTTACGGGCTCGATTCGCGTCCGGCCATCCCTGGCCGGCCTGAGCGCTTGAAAAATTCACAAGCTCTCAGCCCAGCAGCAATTCCAGCAGCGCCTTTTGTGCGTGCAGGCGGTTTTCGGCCTCGTCCCAGACCACGCTTTGCGGACCGTCGATGACCTCGGCGCTGACCTCCTCGCCGCGGTGCGCCGGCAGGCAATGCATGAAGATCGCCCCGGGCGCCGCGCGCGCCATCAACGCCTGATCCACCTCATAGCCGGCGAACGCGGCCTGCCGGGCCGCAGTCTCGTCTTCCTGGCCCATGCTGGCCCACACGTCGGTGATCACGGCATCGGCGCCGGCCACGGCGGCCTTGGGATCGTCCAGGATCTCGACGCAGTCGGCGTAGGCCGTTTGCAGATCGGCGGCCGGCCGGTAGTTTTGCGGTGTGGCCACGCGCAGGCGAAAGCCGAACAAGCGTGCCGCCTCCATCCACGAATGGCACACGTTGTTGCCGTCGCCCACGAAGGCCGCCGTGCGCCCGCGTACGTCGCCGTGACACTCGGTCCAGGTCAGGATGTCGGCCAGCAACTGGCAGGGGTGGAAGCGGTCGGTCAGCGCGTTGATCACCGGCACCGTCGAGTGCGCCGCGAACAGCTCCAGGCGCTCATGGCTGAAGGTGCGCACCACCAGCGCGTCGACCATGCGCGACAGCACGCGGGCCGAGTCTTCCACCGTCTCGCCGCGGCCGAGCTGGATGTCGCGCGGCGACAGGAACATGCTGTGCCCGCCAAGGTGGGTCCAGGCGGCCTCGAAGGAGGCCCGCGTGCGGGTGGATGATTTCTCGAACAGCATCGCCATCACCCGGCCGGGATAGCGTACCTGCCGCTCGCCGCGCTTGTGGGCGGCCTTGAGTTCTGCGGCGCGCGCGATCAGCGTCGCCAGCTCGCCGGCCGACAGGTCGGTCAGGGTCAGGAAGTGTCTTGCGGCCATGGTGGGTCTCAGGTTCCCGCGCAGAAATCGACGATCAGCGGGCACAGCGTGTCCACCAACAGGGTGGCCTCCTGGTCGCTCATCACCAGCGGCGGCAAAAGACGCACCACGCGCTCGGCCGTCACATTGATCAGCAGGTGCTTGTCGAGCGCCATCTGCACCAACTTGCCGCACGGCCGGTCCAGCTCGATGCCGATCAACAGCCCGAGTCCGCGCACGTCCACCACGCCGGCGCAGCCGCTCAGGCGCTCGCGCAAGGCGCCGAGCAGCCAGGCGCCCAGCTCGCCCGCCCGTTGTGGCAAGGCATCACGCCCGATGATGTCCAGCGTGGTCAGCGCCGCCCGACAGGCGAGCGGATTGCCGCCAAAGGTGCTGCCATGGTTGCCGGGCTGCAGCACGCCTGCAGCACGGCCGCCGGCGAGACAGGCGCCGATCGGCACGCCGTTGGCCAGACCCTTGGCCAGCGTCATCACATCCGGCTTGATGCCGGCGTGCTGGTAGGCGAACCACCGTCCGCTGCGCCCCATGCCGGTCTGGATCTCGTCCAGCATCAGCAGCCAGCCGTGCTGGTCGCACAGCGCCCGCACACCGGCCAAGTACTGCGCCGACGGCACGCGGATGCCGCCCTCGCCCTGCACCGGCTCCAGCAACACCGCCACCACGTCGCGCTGGTGCTCGGCAACCCGCTGCAGGGCCTCGAGGTCGTCGTAAGGCACGCGCGTGAAGCCTTGCACCAGCGGCTCGAAGCCGGCTTGCACCTTGCGGTTGCCGGTGGCGCTCAGGGTGGCCAGGGTGCGGCCGTGAAAACTGCCGTCGGCCACCACCACCGTCGGTACGCCGATGCCGCGCCCGTGGCCGTACTTGCGGGCGATCTTGATCGCCGCCTCGTTGGCCTCGGCGCCGGAGTTGCAGAAAAATGCTTCCTCGAGGCCCGACAGCGCCACCAGGCGCTCGGCCAGTTGCGCCTGCAGCGGCACCTGGTAGAGGTTAGAGGTGTGTACCAGGGTGGCCGCCTGCTCGGCGATGGCGTGGGCCACTTCCGGGTGGGCGTGGCCGAGACCACACACCGCGATACCGGACAGCGCATCCAGGTATCGCTCGCCGCGTGTATCCCACAGCCAGACGCCGGCGCCGCGTTCGAAGGCCACCGGCTGGCGGGCGTATGTGGCCATCAGGGCCGCGTGCAGGCCAGGCATTTCACTACCCCAGAAAGCAAAAACAGCCGACGGGCGGCTGCTTGAAAGCCGAAAGTCTAGCATCAAATTTCCCTTGACAAATCGGGTCAAACGCTGTGTTGACAAGGCGGGGGCGCGACCGCAGCATTGAAGCGCAACCCCTCGACAGGGCCAAAGGCACGGCCGGGGTACTGTGACGGCCGCGGCAAGAACTGGCATCGATACTTATGGGTAATGGGGAACGACACGGTAACGGTGGCGCGCTCGACGTCAGCGAAGCACGGCCCAAGGTGGTCGAACCGCCGCTATACAAAGTGGTCTTACTGAACGACGACTACACGCCGATGGAATTCGTGGTGCACGTGCTGGAGCGCTTTTTCGGGCTCGATCGCGAACGCGCCACGCAGGTGATGCTGCACGTGCACACGCGCGGCAAGGGCGTGTGCGGCGTGTACACGCGCGAAATCGCGGAAACCAAGGTGGCACAAGTCGTGCAGTATTCCCGCGAGAACGAGCATCCCCTGCAATGCGATATGGAAGTAGCCTGACATGCTCAGTCACGAACTCGAATTCACCCTGAACCAGGCGTTTCGGCAGGCGCGCGAGAAGCGGCATGAATTCATGACCGTCGAGCACCTGCTGCTGATGCTGCTGGACAGCCCCTCGGCGGCTTCGGTGCTGCGTGCCTGCGGCGCCGACATCGACCGTCTGCGGCGGGAACTTGCCGCCTTCATCGACAAGAACACGCCGCTGTTGCCCGAGGGCGACGAACGCGACGTGCAGCCGACCATTGGTTTTCAGCGCGTGCTGCAGCGTTCCATGTTCCACGTGCAGGCGTCCGGCAAGCGCGAGGTCACCGGCGCCAACGTGCTGGTGGCCATCTTCAGCGAAAAGGAATCCCACGCCGTCTACCTGCTCGGCAAACAAGGCATCAGCCGGTTGGACGTGGTCAACTACATCGCACACGGCATCTCCAAAGTGAACGAAGGCGACGAAAACGAATCCCAGGCCGCCCCTGAAGACGACGCCCAGGGCGAAGCAGGCGCCAAGTCGGCGCTGGACAAATTTGCGGTCAACCTGAACGAACAGGCCCGCCAGGGTCGCATCGATCCGCTCATCGGCCGCGCCGAGGAGCTCGAGCGCACCATGAAGATCCTGTGCCGGCGGCGTAAGAACAATCCGCTGTTCGTGGGCGAGGCGGGCGTCGGCAAGACGGCGCTGGCCGAGGGCTTGGCCAAGCGCATCGTGGACGGCGAGGTGCCGGACGCACTCGCCAACTGCACGGTGTACTCGCTCGACATGGGCGCGCTGCTGGCCGGTACCAAGTACCGCGGCGATTTCGAGAAACGCCTCAAAACCGTGCTCAAGGACCTTTCAAAGGACCCGGGCTCGATCCTGTTCATCGACGAGATTCACACCATCATCGGTGCCGGTGCGGCTTCGGGTGGCGTGATGGACGCCTCGAACCTCATCAAGCCGGTGCTGGCGTCGGGCGAACTCAAGTGCATCGGCTCCACCACGTACCAGGAGTACCGCGGCATCTTCGAGAAGGACCGCGCGCTGTCGCGGCGTTTTCAGAAGATCGACGTCGGCGAGCCGAGCGTGCCCGAGACGGTGCAGATCCTGCGCGGCCTGCGCGGCCAGTACGAGCAGCACCACAACGTGCGCTACACCAACGCGGCACTGACCGCCGCGGCCGAGCTGTCGGCGCGCTACATCAATGAGCGCTTCCTGCCCGACAAAGCCATCGACGTCATCGACGAGGCCGGCGCCGCGCAGCGTGTGCTGCCGCCCAGCAAGCGCAAGAAGGTGATCGGCGTCGGCGACGTCGAGCAGGTGGTGGCGCGCATCGCGCGCATTCCGCCCAAGCAGGTGTCCAGCACCGACATGGAGAAGCTGCGCACGCTGGATCGCAACCTCAAGATGACGGTGTTCGGGCAGGACGAGGCCATCGACACGCTGACCGCCGCCATCAAGATGTCGCGCTCGGGCCTCGGTCCGCAGACGCGGCCGATCGGCTCGTTCCTGTTCGCCGGTCCGACCGGCGTCGGCAAGACCGAGCTCAGCCGCCAGCTGGCGCTGGCGCTCGGCATCGAGTTGATCCGCTTCGACATGTCCGAGTACATGGAGCGGCACACCGTGTCGCGTCTGATCGGCGCGCCGCCGGGCTACGTCGGCTTCGACCAGGGCGGCCTGCTCACCGAGGCCATCAACAAGCACCCGCACGCGGTGCTGCTGCTGGACGAGATCGAAAAGGCGCACCCGGACGTCTTCAACCTGCTGCTGCAGGTGATGGACCATGGTGCGCTCACCGACAACAACGGCCGCAAGGCGGATTTCCGCAACGTGATCATCATCATGACCACCAATGCGGGTGCCGAAATGACGGCGCGGGCCTCGGTCGGCTTCACCAAGCAGGACCACAGCAGCGACGACATGGAGGCCATCAACCGCCTGTTCGCGCCGGAGTTCCGCAACCGTCTCGACGGCATCGTGCGTTTCCACGGCCTCACGCCGCAGATCATTGCGAGCGTGGTCGACAAGTTCATCGTCGAGCTCGAGACGCAGCTCGAACCGCGCCGGGTCACCCTCGAGGTGGACGAAGACGCGCGCGCTTGGTTGGCCGAGTACGGTTACGATGCCCGCATGGGGGCGCGGCCGATGGCACGTCTGATTCAGGACAAGATTCGCCGGGCGCTGGCCGACGAGCTGCTGTTCGGCAAGCTGGTCCATGGCGGCGCGGTCAGTGTCAGTTGCGTGGATGGCGAGCTGAAGATCGACTGCGAGCCGGCGGCACGATCGGCACGGGTGACCGAAGAGGAAGCCTGACGGCGCTGGCCCCCGCCGTGTGGCCGCGGCGGGGGCATACAGGGCGGGCCCGGCGTTTGGCCGGCCGTCCGCCGGACAGGTGCGGCGACGCGCCGAGTCGAAAAACGGGCGGGGCGCCCGTTGCGCTGGCTAGGGATGCGCTGATTTATTCAGTGCATCCCGCTCGGGGCAGGAAGCTCCGGCCTGAATCGAGGGCGTAAGCCCTTGATTCAGGGAGCGCCGCGCGGGCGTGCACCGCGCGGTGGCGAGCTGAAAAATTCCAGGGAGGGAATTTTTCAGCATTTCCCTGGGTAGGTGAGGGACGATGACGCGCCCGGCTCCTCGTCAAGGAGGCGCCAGCTTACTTGACGCGCGCCGTGCGGGGCAAGGCGTCCCGCCTTTGATCAGGGGAATAACCCCTTGATTCAATGAGGTAGTTGCCAGGTATGCGACCCGCGGACCCGGCAACGACGAACTTCAATAGGAAATCGTCAGCGTCTTTTGTCAGCGGGCGCGGTAGGTGATGCGACCCTTGGTCAGGTCATAGGGCGTCAAGGATACGGTCACCTGGTCACCGGTCAGAATGCGGATGTAGTGTTTGCGCATTTTTCCGGAGATGTGCGCGGTGACGACGTGACCGTTTTCCAGGCGCACACGAAACGTCGTGTTCGGCAGGGTTTCGATCACCGTACCCTGCATTTCGATACCTTCTTCCTTTGCCATTCAGTTCTCGGGCAGCCGGTCGGGGAAACGCCCGATTGTATGCGTCAAAAGCCCGCTGACTCAACCGGCGCTTGACGCCGGGCTGCGCCGAGCCCGGCCAGGTGGCATGGCCGCGGCCGGGCTTGCCGGCCCACTCAAGCCGCCACGGCGGCTTCGATGTAGGAAATGGGCAGGTCCTGCGCCGACTCGAAGGTGACGATTTCGTAGTTGGCCGAATCGGCCAGCAGCGCCCGCAGCAGCCGGTTGTTCAGGGCGTGCCCCGACTTGAAGCCGGAAAACGAGCCGATCAGGCTGCAGCCGAGCAGGTACAGGTCGCCGATGGCGTCCAACACCTTGTGTTTGACGAACTCGTCACGGTAGCGCAGGCCGTCCTCGTTCAGGATACGGGCATCGTCGACCACCACGGCGTTTTTGACGCTGCCGCCCAGTACCAGGCCCTGTGCCCGCAGGGCCTCGATTTCGTGCATGAAGCCGAAGGTGCGGGCGCGGCTGATTTCGCGCAAAAACGCCGTCGATGAGAAGTCCACCACGGCTTGCGCCGGCTTGCCGCTGAAGGCCGGATGACTGAACTCGATCTCGAAGCTCACCCGAAAGCCTTCGAAAGGATCGAGGCGCACCCAGCGGTCGGCGTCGCGAATCTCCACCGAGCGCAGCACGCGCAGGAAGGGCTTGGGGGCATCCTGCTCGCAGATGCCGGCCGATTGGATCAGGAACACGAACGGTCCGGCCGAGCCGTCCATGATCGGCACTTCCGGAGCGTCGACATCGATCAGGGCGTTGTCGATGCCCAGGCCCGCCAGCGCCGACAGCAGATGCTCCACCGTACCGATGCGGGCGCCATCGGACTCGAGCGTGGTCGACAGGCGCGTGTCGCCCACCCGTTCCGCCCGCGCGGGAATCACCACCGCCGGCGACAGATCGACGCGGCGAAAGCGGATGCCGCTGTCGACCGGCGCCGGATGCAGCGCCAGCTGCACTCGGGCGCCGGTGTGCAGGCCGACACCGGTGGCGCGGATGGTGTTTTTTAGGGTGCGTTGCCTGATCACGTTTCGGGTGCGTTCCGACGGTAAGGGAAGCGCCGAGTCGTTCGGTGCTGCCGTCCGGGGCGGGATGCCCGGGGATGAATCAATGGCTAACCGATTGATTCATGGAGCGCAGCACGGCCATTGCCGTGCTGCAGCGAGCCGAAGAGCTCCGGCGAGGGGGTTTTCGGCATTTCCCGAAGTGCGACGGCAGGGTCGTCACACTTCGGTAACACAGTCTAGCACCCGCCAGCGGGCGCGCTGGCGAATGCTCAGTCGGCCTGGCGGCGCAGGAAAGCCGGAATTTCCAGGTATTCCATGTCACCGTCACGGTAGGGTTGCAGCGGATCGCGCCGGCGCTCCTGTCGGATCACGGTGGGCTGTTCGTAGCGCTTGTACGGATCGGTGCCGGTGGCGGCGCGCACCACTTCCATTGGGCGTTCCGCCGCGCGCTCGGCCGGGCGCTCCTGGGTGGTGCGAGCCGGTTTGCGGTCCAGGCCGGTGGCGACCACCGTCACGCGCATCTCGTCGTTCAGGTCGGGGTCGATCACGGTGCCGATCACCACGCAGGCGTCCGCCGATGCGAGTTCCCGGACCACGTTGCCCACTTCCTCGAACTCGCCGATCGACATGTCCAGGCCCGCGGTGATGTTGACCAGGATGCCGCGCGCGCCGGACAGGTTGATGTCTTCCAGCAGCGGGCTGCTGATGGCGCCTTCGGCGGCCAGGCGCGCCCGGCCGTCGCCGCTGGCGGCGGACGAGCCCATCATGGCCATGCCCATTTCGGACATCACGGTGCGCACGTCGGCGAAGTCGACGTTGATCAGGCCCGGGCGCGTGATGAGCTCGGCGATGCCCTGCACGGCGCCCTGCAGCACCTGGTTGGCGGCCTTGAAGGCCTCGGTCAGGCGGAAGTTGCGGTCCAGTTCCGTGATCAGCTTGTCGTTCGGGATGATGATCAGCGAGTCGACGTGCTTGCCGAGCGCGGCGATGCCCTCGTTGGCGATGTCGAGCCGCTTGCGGCCCTCGAAGCCGAACGGCTTGGTGACCACGGCCACCGTCAGGATGCCGAGCTCGCGCGCGATCTGCGCGATGATCGGCGCCGCGCCGGTGCCGGTGCCGCCGCCCATGCCGGCGGTGATGAACACCATGTCTGCGCCTTCCAGCGCATCGGCGATGCGGTCTTTGTCCTCCATGGCCGCCTGCGCGCCGATGGCCGGGTTGGCGCCGGCACCCAGGCCCTTGGTCAGACCGGTGCCCAGTTGCAGCACGGTCTTGGCGGACGTGCGTGCCAGGACCTGGGCGTCGGTGTTGGCGATGATGAAGTCCACGCCGTCGATCTGTTGCGTGAGCATGTGCTCGATGGCATTGCCGCCGCCGCCGCCGACGCCGATGACCTTGATGACGGCGTTCTGTTCGCTTGGTTCCATGAGTTCAAACATGCCCGTGTTACCCCCGCTGTTGACTAGCTTACCGCGGGAACCGCCGGCTCCCCGGTTCAGAATCGTGTTTCGTGCCTCGCCCCGGTCGCGGCCGGTGCCCCTGTTGCCCAGAATCGTCATACGCCCCCCTGAAACCAGGTTTTGACCTTCGCCCAAATGCCGTTGAAACTGCCCCATTCCCGTCGCGCCGGCTCCTGCGCGGCCCGCTGGTCGAGCGCGTACAGCAGCAGACCGACGCCGGTGGCGTGGATGGGATTGCGCACCACATCCACCAGTCCGTTGACGCGGTGCGGCAGGCCCAGGCGCACCGGCGTGTGGAAGATTTCCTCGGCCAGCTCGACCACGCCTTCCATCTTCGAGCTGCCGCCCGTGAGCACCACGCCGGCGGCGATCAGGTCCTGAAAGCCGCTGCGCCGCAGCTCGGCCTGCACCAGGCGCAGCAGCTCCTCGTAGCGCGGCTCGACCACTTCGGCCAGCGTCTGGCGCGACAGGCGCCGCGGCGCACGCTCGCCGACGCTCGGCACCTCGATGCTGTCGTCGGGCCCCACCAGCTGGCGCAGCGCGCAGGCGTACTTGATCTTGATCTCTTCGGCGAACTGCGTCGGCGTGCGCAGCGCGACGGCGATGTCGTTGGTGACCTGATCGCCGGCGATCGGGATCACCGCCGTGTGGGCGATCGAGCCGCCGTGGAATACCGCGATGTCGGTGGTGCCGCCACCGATGTCGACCAGGCACACGCCGAGTTCCATTTCGTCGTCGGTGAGCACCGAATGGCTGGAGGCCACCTGCTCGAGCACCAGCTCGTCCACCTCGAGGCCGCAGCGGCGCACGCATTTGACGATGTTCTGCATGGCGCTGACGGCGGCGGTGACGATGTGCACGCGCGCTTCCAGGCGCACGCCGGACATGCCGACCGGCTGGCGGATGCCTTCCTGATCGTCGATGACGTACTCCTGCGGCAGCACGTGCACGATGCGCTGGTCCATCGGGATGGCCACCGCCTTGGCGGCGTCCAGCACGCGCTCGACGTCGGCCTGCGTCACCTCGCGGTCGCGGATGGCGACGATGCCGTTCGAGTTGATGCTGCGGACGTGGGCGCCGGCGATGCCGGCATACACGGAGTGAATTTGGCAGCCGGCCATCAGCTCGGCTTCCTCGACCGCGCGCTGCATGGAGGCGACGGTGGACTCGATGTTGACCACTACGCCTTTTTTGAGGCCGCGCGAGGGGTGGCTGCCGAGGCCGATGATGTCGAGCTCGCCCTCCGGCGTCACCTCGCCGACCAGGGTGACGATCTTCGAGGTGCCGATGTCCATGCCGGCGATCAGCCGCTTGTCCTGTTTCTTGCTCATAGGTCCATGACCTTGCGGTCGGGTTCGGAGGCCGGCCGAAAGCGCACCGCAAAGCCGTCGCTGTAGCGCAGGTCGACGCTTTCGATGGGCGGTGCCACGCCGGCCAGACGGCTCTTGTAGACGGCCGCGAAACGTTTCAGGCGCGCGGCGACGTCCTTGCGGCCGGCGATGATGGTGAGGCCGTCGGCAAGGCCGATCTGCCAGGCGCCGCGCGCTTCCTGGCGCACCTCGCGCACCGGTGGCAGGCCTTCGAGCAGGCGGCAGAAATGCTGGTAATCGTCGAACAGCCGCCGCGGCGCGACCCCGGGCGGCCCGCTGAGCAGCGGCAGCGCGTCGCCGGCTGCGCCGGCGGCCTGAAATACCTCGCCGCTGTCGCTGAGCAGGCCGCCATCACCCCAGCGGGCGATGGCGCGGTGGCCGACGATCTGCACCACCAGCTTGTCCGGCCACACGCGGCGCACCAGCGCGCGTTTCACCCACGGCTCGCCGCGCGCGGCCTGGGCCACCGCCGCCACGTCCACGCTGAAGAAGCCGCCCGCGGCCGCCGGCAACAGGCGTTGTTCCAGCGCCTGGCGGTCGATGTGGTCCAGATCGCCGGTGATCTCGACCGTGGTCAGCGGGAAGCGCGCTGGGTCGGTCAGCCAGGCGATACCACGGGCGGCGCCCAGCGCGGCGGCGATCGCCAGCGCCCCCAGGGCGGCCCACAGCAACGCCAAACCGAGCCGCCGGACGCTGCGCGCCCAGCGCGCCGCCTGCTCGCGCAGCGTCGGCCGGCGGGGTCGCGCGCCACGCCGTTGCGGCCGCGCGCCGTAGCCCGGCAGCGAGGCCGCGCCGATGGCGTGGTAGACCGGCCGCGGTGTGGGCCTGGACCTAAACATCGGCGCGCTCCCCGGCCGCCAGCAGGCGCGCGGCGCCCTGCGGGCGGTGCAGGCTGGTGTCGAGAATGGCCAGCATCAGCTGCTCGAAGGACAGGCCCACCGCGCGCGCCGCCATCGGCACCAGCGAGTGGTCGGTGAGGCCGGGCACGGTGTTGGCTTCCATCAGATACGGCTGGCCGTTTGCGTCCAGCAGCAGGTCGATGCGTCCCCAGCCGGCGCAGTCGAGCGCCTGAAACGCGGCGAGCGCCAGCTGCTGCAGGGCGCGCTCGGCCGCCGCCGGCAGGCCGCACGGGCACAGGTAGCGCGTGTCGTCGCGCAGGTATTTCGCCTCGTAGTCGTAAAAGGCGCGCGGCGTTTCGAGCTTGATGGCCGGCAGCACGCGCGCGCCGACGATGCCGACGGTGTACTCGCCGCCGCCGATGAAGCGCTCGATCAGCACCTGCGGGTCGTGGGCGGCGGCGGTCGCCACCGCGGCCGGCAGGTCGGCGGCGCGCTCCACCTTGCTCATGCCGATGCTGGAGCCCTCGCGCGCCGGCTTCACCATCACCGGCAGGCCGAGCTCAGCGACGATTGCATTCCAGTCGCTGTCGGGCGCCGCCAGCACATAGGGCGCGGTCGGCAGGCCGCGTGCCTGCCAGATTTGCTTGGCGCGCAGCTTGTCCATGGCCAGCGCCGAGCCGAGCACGCCGCTGCCGGTGTACGGCAGGCCGAGCCAGTCGAGCGCACCCTGCAGGGTGCCGTCCTCGCCGCCGCGGCCGTGCAGCGCAATGAAGGCGCGGTCGAAGCCGCCGGCCGTCAGCTGCGCCAGCAGGTCCGGGGCTGCCGCGTCGATACCGACTGCATCGACGCCGCTGGCCGTGAGCGCCTTGAGCGCCGCCGCGCCGCTGTTGAGCGACACCGCGCGCTCGGCCGAGCGGCCGCCGTACAGCACCGCCACGCGTCCGTAGTCCTGGGCGCGGCGCATCAGGCGGCCTCCCCGACGCGGCGCACTTCGGGTTCGAGCCGCACGCCGAATGCCGCCTCGACGCGCCGCTGCACGGTGTCGATCAGCGCCTCGATGTCGGCGGCGCGCGCACCGCCGAGGTTGACGATGAAATTGGCGTGCACGGTTGATACCTGCGCCCGGCCGACGGTGAGGCCCTTCAGACCCGCCGCCTCGATCAGGCGCGCCGCGTGATCGCCGGGCGGATTGCGGAACACGGAACCTGCATTCGCCTGCCGCAGCGGTTGCGTGGCCGCACGCCGGCGCAGCAGCGCGTGGATGGCGGCCTGCACTGTCTCGGCATCGGCCGGTTCGAAGGCGAACTCGGCGCCGATGAACCACTCGTCCGGTGGGCCTTCGACGCTGCGGTAGGCGATGCGGTAGTCGGCGGGCGAGCGGCGGTGCACGCGCCCGGCGCGGTCGATGGTGTCGACGGCCCGCACGCGCTGCCAGGTCTCGCCGCCGTGGGCGCCCGCGTTCATGGCCAGCGCCCCGCCGACGGTGCCGGGAATGCCGGCCAGGAACTCGCCGCCGGCAAGGCCCGTGCGCCCGAGATGCTGCGCGAGCTTGGCGCAGGGCACGGCGGCGCCGGCGCGAAGCGTGCGCTCGTCGATCGGCTCGATGCCGGCAAAACCTTTGCCTAGACACACCACGGCGCCGCGAAAGCCGCCGTCGCGCACCAGCAGATTGCTGCCGAGACCCACCCACAGCAGCGGCGTGGCGGCCGGCAGGTCGGCCAGAAACGCCTGCAGTTCCGGCAGGTCCTGCGGCTCGACGTAGACATCCGCCGGACCACCGACGCGCCAGCTGGTGTGGCGCGCCATCGGTTCGTGGTGGCGCAGGCGCGGGCGCGTGATTGCCGCCGCGGCGTTCATGCCGCCTCCCGGATCTGCGCGGCAAGCTGCGTCGCCGCCTGACCGATGCTGCCGGCGCCGAGCGTGACGATGACGTCGCCGTCCTGCACCAGCGCGGCCAGACTCGCCGGCAGCTCGGCCAGATGCTCCACGAACACCGGCTCGACGCGCCCGCGGCTGCGGATGGCGCGGGCGAGTGCGCGGCCGTCGGCACCGGCGATCGGCGCCTCGCCGGCGGCGTACACCTCGCACAGCAGCAGCGCATCGGTGCCGGCCGACAGCACCGCCGCGAAGTCGTCCAGCAGGTCGCGCGTGCGCGTGTAGCGGTGCGGCTGGAACACGGTCAGCAGACGCCGGCCGGGAAATGCGCCGCGCACCGCCTCCAGCGTGACCTTGAGTTCCTGCGGGTGGTGGCCGTAGTCGTCGATCAGCGTCACCGCGTGGCCGGCGAGGCGACCGTCGGCGAGCAGCTGCTGGCGCCGGCCGATGCCATCGAAACTCTTGAGCGCCGCGGCGATGGCGGCATCGTCCACGCCCACCTCGCGGGCGATGGCGATCGCCGCCAGCGCGTTTTGCACGTTGTGCCGGCCGGGCAGGTTCAGCGTCACCGGCAGCGGCGCGCGGCCACCCGCGCAGCCCGTCGCGCAGGCGGTGAAGTGCATGCGAAGGCCGTCCTGGCGCAGGTCGGTGGCGTGCAGGTCCGCGGCCGGCGTCAGGCCATACGTCAGCACCGGCCGGCCGATGCGCTCGCGCAGCGCCATCAGCGCCGCGTCGTCGTGGCACAGCACGGCCAGGCCATAAAACGGCAGGCGCTGCAGGAACTCGACGAAGGCGCCGTACAGGCGCTGCGGATCGCCGCCGTAGGTGTCCATGTGGTCGAGGTCGACGTTGGTGACCACCGCCAGGATCGGATTGAGGTGCAGAAACGACGCGTCCGACTCGTCGGCTTCCACCACCAGATAGCGCCCGGCGCCCAGGCGCGCGCCCGAGCCGAGCGCGTTGACCCGCCCGCCGATGATGAAGGTGGGATCGAGCCCGCCCTGCGCCAGCACGTGCGCCACCAGGCTGGTGGTGGTGGTCTTGCCGTGCGTGCCGGCGATCGCAATGCCGTCCTTCAGGCGCATCAGCTCGGCCAGCATGGCCGCGCGCGGCACCACCGGCACGCCGCGGGCGCGGGCGGCGGTGACCTCGACGTTGTCCGGCGGCACGGCGGTCGACACCACCACCACGTCGGCGCCGTCGATGTGGGCGGCGGCGTGGCCATGGTGCACCTGCGCGCCGAGCGATTTCAGGCGCAGCGCCGCGGCGCCCATGCCCAGATCCGAGCCCGACACGCGGTAGCCCTGGTTCAGCAGCACCTCGGCGATGCCGCTCATGCCGGCGCCGCCGATGCCGACCAGGTGGATATGGCGCACCCGGTCACGCATGGGCGGCCTCCAGGCACGCGGCGGCCACGCGGGCGGCGGCGTCGGGGCGGGCGAGCGCGCGCGCCGCCTCGGCCATGGCAAGTCGCCGGGCGGCATCGGCCAGCAGCGGGCGCAGCGCGTCGGCGAGGCGCTGCGGCGTGAGCTGCGCCTGCGCCAGCACGATGGCGGCGCCGGCGCTGGCCATTTGCTGCGCGTTGGCGGTCTGGTGATCGTCCGCGGCGTGCGGGTAGGGCACCAGGACGGCGCCCAAGCCCACCGCGCACAGCTCGGCCACGGTGAGCGCGCCCGCGCGGCAGATGGCGAGATCCGCGTCCCGATAGGCCGCCGCCATGTCGTCGATGAAGCCGTCCACGGCAGCCTCGATGCCGCGCGCGCGGTAGTCGGCGGCCACCGCATCCACATGCGCGCGGCCGGCCTGGTGGCGCACCTGCGGCAAGGCGGCGCCGGTTTGGCGCAGCAGCTCGAGGGCAGCCGGCACGGCGCTGTTGATGGCCTGCGCGCCCTGACTGCCGCCCAGCACCAAAAGGCGCGGCGTGACGGCGAGCCGTTCGCGCGGGGAGGGCAGATTCAGCAGCTCGGCGCGCACCGGATTGCCGGTGAACTCGGCCGGGCGCCCGGCCAGGCGCGTGCCCGGAAAGCCGCACAGCACGCGCCGGGCCAGGCGCGCCAGCAGACGGTTGGTGAGGCCGGGGCGAGCATTTTGCTCGTGGATCACCAGCGGTCGGCGCAGCAACACGGCAGCCAGCCCGCCGGGACCGGCCGCATAGCCGCCAAGACCCAGCACCACGTCCGGGCGCAGCCGGCGCAGCAGACCGATTGCCTGCCGCAGCGCGCCAAGCAGGCCGAGCGGTGCCGACAGGTAGCGCATCACGCCGCGCCCGCGCAGGCCGGCCACCGGCAGCGTGAACAGCTCGATACCGGCCGCCGGCACGACACGCGCCTCGAGCCCCTTGTCGGTGCCGAGCCAGTACACGCCGTGGCCCTTGGCGCGCAGCTCGTGGGCGACCGCCAGCGCCGGCATCACGTGCCCGCCGGTACCGCCGGCCATGATCAGCACGTTCATGCCCGTCCCCGCATGGCTGCGGTCATGGCCGGCGCGCCCAGCGGCGCCGCGCCGCGGCGCATGCGCTGCTCGTGATCCACGCGCGCCAGCAGCGCGATCTGCAGGCAGCTGACGATCAGACTGGTGCCGCCGTAGCTCATCAGCGGCAGCGTCAGGCCCTTGGTCGGCAGCACGCCCATGTTCACGCCAAGGTTCACGAACGCCTGAAAGCCGATGGTGAGCCCAAGCCCGTAGGCGAGCAGCGCGGCGAAGCCGTCGCCGTTCAGCGCCGCCCGCCGGGCGATGGCGAACGCGCGCACCACCACGAAGCCGAACAGGCCGATCACCGCCAGCACCGCGAACAGGCCGAGTTCCTCGGCCAGTACGGCGAGCAGGAAGTCGGTGTGTGCCTCCGGCAGGTAGAACAGCTTCTGCACGCTGTTGCCAAGGCCGACGCCGAACCAGCTGCCGCGACCGAACGCGATCAGCGACTGGCTGAGCTGAAAGCCGGCGCCGAACGGGTCGTCGAACGGGCGCAGAAAGCTGGTCAGGCGCGCCATGCGGTACGGCGAGGCCACCGCCAGCGCCGCCAGCGCCGCCAGACCGGTGCCGCCGAGGGCGATGAAGTACAGCCAGCGCACGCCGTACAGGAACAACAGCCCGGCGGTGGCCGCCGCCAGCACCACGAAGCTGCCGAAGTCGGGCTCGGCCAGCAGCAACGCGCCGGTGATGCCGAGACTCACCAGAATCACCAGCATGCGCTCGCGCAGCAGCTCCGGTGAGTCGGCTTCGGACAGCCGCGCGGCGGCGAACATCAAAAACGCCAGCTTGGCCAGTTCCGACGGCTGCACGCGCAGTCCGCCGGCGCCCAGCCAGCGCGACGCGCCGTTGACCTCGATGCCGATCCCCGGCAGCAGCACCAGCGCCAGCAGCGCCGTGGCGCCGAGCACTGCAAAGCCGGCGATGCGGTGCCAAAGCTCGAGGCGGGTGTGCAGCACGAAATAGCCGCCCGCCACGCCGAGCGCCAGGTACATGGCCTGCCGCTGCAGGTAGTACTCGCCGTTGCCGAGCGTGCGCGCGGCCACCGTGATCGAGGCCGAGTACACGCCGATCAGGCCGATCGCCGCCAGCAATGCCGCCACGCCGAGCAGGGCGTAATCCCACTCGGCCGGGCCGCGCAGGCCGGCCGCCGCCGGGGCGCGCACGCCGGGGCTAGTCATGGCCCGCTCCGCTGAGCGCGCGCACGGCACGCGCGAACGCCTCGCCGCGCGCCGCATAGCCGCTGAACATGTCGAAGCTGGCGCAGGCCGGCGACAGCAGCACGCCGTCGCCCGGCCGCGCCAGCGCCGCCGCCGCCGCCACCGCGCCCGGCATGTCCGGCGCGAGCAGGCAGGGCACGGCCGCGCCGATGGCGGCCCGGATGGCCGGCGCCGCCTCGCCGATCAGCACCGCGCCGCGGCCGTGGGCGGCGAGCGCCGCACGCAGCGCGGAAAAATCCTGCCCCTTGCCCTGGCCGCCCAGGATCAGCACCAGCCGGCCGCTCGGGCGGGTCGGCGCGAGACCCTCGATGGCCGCCAGCGTGGCGCCGACGTTGGTGCCCTTGGAGTCGTCGTACCAGGCGACGCCGGCGTGCTCGGCCACGAACTGCGTACGGTGGGGCAGGCCCGTGAAGGCGGCCAGCGCCGGCAGCGTCGTTTCGGGCGCCACGCCGAGCGCATCCACCAGCGCTAGCGCGGCCAGCGCATTGGCGAGGTTGTGCCGGCCCGGCAGGCGCAGCGCCGCGGCCGGCAGCAGCGCCCGATCGCCGCGGGCGAGCCACGGCGCGCCGTCGCGCTCGACGAGCCCGAAATCGCCCGGACCAGGCGCGCCCAGCCCGAACCAGATGATGCGCTGGCCGGCGGCAAGACCGTCCGCCAGCGCCGCCACGGCGGCATCGTCGCGGTTCAGCACCGCCACCGCCGCGCCGTGCAGCACGCGTGCCTTGGCGGCGGCGTAGGCGGCGAAGCTGCCGTGGCGGTCGATGTGATCGGGCGACAGGTTCAGCACACAGGCGGCGGCCGGCCGCAGGCCCGCCGTGCGTTCGAGCTGAAACGACGACAGTTCCAGCACGTAGGCGTCCGCTTGCGGGCCGGTGAGCAAATCCAGCGCCGGGGTGCCGAGATTGCCGCCGACGGCGGCCTTGACACCGGCAGCCGCCAGCAGCTCGCCGACCAGGGTGGTGACCGTGGATTTGCCGTTCGAGCCGGTGATGGCCACAACGGGGCGCGTCGCCGCGCGTGCGAACAGCTCGATGTCGCCGAGCAGCGGCAGGCCGCGTGCGGCGGCCGCGGCGAGCTGCGGCTGGTCGAGGCCGATGCCCGGGCTGACGACGATTTCATCCACGCCGGCGAACGCCGCCGCCGGCCAGTCGCCGAGATGAATCGCCGCCTGCGGCAACAGCTTGCGCAGCTCGGCGAGTCCCGGCGGGTTCTGGCGCGTGTCGAGCACGCGCACCGCGACGCCTTGCGCCAGCAGGTGGCGCACGCAGGACAGCCCGCTTACGCCGGCTCCCACCACCAGCACGTTTTTTCGTATTTGCGTCACGGCGTGCATGGCGTCAGCGGATCTTGAGGCTGGCAAGACCGATCAACACCAAAATGAAGGTGATGATCCAAAAGCGCACGATCACCCGCGGTTCCGGCCAACCTTTGAGCTCGAAGTGGTGATGCAGCGGCGCCATGGCGAAGATGCGCTTGCCGGTGAGCTTGTAGGAGGCCACCTGCAGCATCACCGACACGGTCTCCATCACGAACACGCCGCCCATGATGAACAGCACCAGCTCCTGGCGGATCAGCACCGCGATGGTGCCCAGCGCCGCGCCGAGCGCGAGCGCGCCGACGTCGCCCATGAACACCTGCGCCGGGTAGGCGTTGAACCACAAAAACCCGAGCCCGGCGCCCACCATGGCGCCGCAGACGATGGCGAGCTCGCCGGCGCCCGGCACGTGCGGCAGGCCGAGGTAGTGCGCGAACACCTGGTGCCCGGCCACGTAGGCGAAGATGCCGAGCGCGCCCGCCACCATCACCGTCGGCAGGATGGCGAGCCCGTCCAGGCCGTCGGTGAGGTTGACCGCGTTGCTGGAGCCGACGATCACCAGCAGGCTGGCCGGCACGAACAGCCAGCCCAGATGAAAGGTGACGTCCTTGAGGAAGGGCACGATGTAGACGGTTTCGGCCGGCACCCGCGCGAGCTGATGAATGGCCAGCGCCGCCGCCAGGGCGACGATCAGCTGGCCCAAAAACTTGTAACGGGATTTGAGGCCCTTGGGGTTGCGGCGCGTGATCTTGAGGTAGTCGTCCAGCCAGCCGATGAGGCCGGTGGCGAGCGTCACCGCGAACACGATCCACACCTTGGCCGAGCGCAGGTCCGCCCACAGCAGCGTGGTGACGGCGATCGCCAGCAGGATGAGCGCGCCGCCCATGGTCGGCGTGCCGGCCTTGCCAAGGTGCGTCTTGGGGCCGTCCGTGCGCACCTGCTGGCCCAGGCGCAGCGCGGTGAGGTAACGGATCACCGGCCCGCCGGCGGCGAGCGAGATCACCAGCGCCGTCAGCGCCGCCAGGATGG
>NZ_JAQVGQ010000021.1:0-18252 GCF_028696615.1 Immundisolibacter sp.
CTCGATGAACTGCGCGCCTTCTGCCCGCTGATCGAGGCCGACGTGTTCGCCGTACTGACGCTCGAGGGCTCGGTGGCAGCGCGGGATCACCTGGGCGGCACCGCGCCATCGCAGGTCCGCGCCGCGGTGGCGCGAGCCCGTGCCCGCCTTGACAGTGCCGAGCACGCTCGCAGAAGCTAAACAAATTTGTTGACGACTGTTAGGCAAACGCTGATTTAGTCAGCGTTTGCCGTCCGGGACAGGATGCCCCGGCCTGAATCGAGGACGTGGCCCATCGATTCACAAAGCGCAGTGCGGGAATCACCCTTGCTGCGGCGCGCTGACTCATTCCAGGGAACGAATGGTCGGCATTTACTCAACGACCCGGCCTTCGCCCGGTTCGGGTCCCCGCGTCACGGACCGGCGCGGCTCAATCACGGGGGATTTTTCACATGACGTCGAATCAGGCGCTTGCGGACTGGGTCCGCGAGGTGGCAGCACTCACGCAGCCGGACCGCATCCACTGGTGCGACGGCTCGCAGGCCGAATACGACGCGCTGATCGCCGACATGCTGCAAACCGGCGCCCTGATCGAGCTCGACCAGGAAGCTCGCCCGCGCTGTTACCTGCACCGCTCGGACCCGTCCGACGTGGCGCGCACCGAGCACCTCACCTTCGTGTGCACGCCCGAGCGTGACGACGCCGGTCCCAACAACCAGTGGATGGACCCGGCCGAGGCGCACGCCAAGGTGAACGCGCTGTTCGCCGGCGCCATGCGCGGGCGCACGCTGTACGTGGTGCCCTACTGCATGGGGCCGATCGACTCGCCGCTGGCGCGCTGCGGGGTGGAGATCACCGACAGCCCCTACGTTGCCGCCAGCATGCGCATCATGACGCGCATGGGTCGGCCGGCGCTCGAGCGCATCGAGCGCGAAGGCAGTTTCGTGCGCGGCCTGCACTCGCTCGGCGACCTCGACCCCGAGCGGCGTTTCATCATGCATTTCCCGCAGGAGCTGCTGATCAAAAGCATCGGCTCCGGCTATGGCGGCAATGCGCTGCTGGGCAAAAAATGCCACGCGCTGCGCATCGCCTCCTACCAGGCGCGCCAGGAAGGCTGGCTCGCCGAGCACATGCTGATCATGGGCGTCGAGGACCCGCAAGGTCGCCTGCACTACCTCGCCGCCGCCTTCCCGTCGGCGTGCGGCAAGACCAACATGGCGATGCTGATCCCGCCGGTCGAATACCGCGGCTGGAAGATCCACACCATCGGCGACGACATCGCCTGGCTGCACGTCGGCGACGACGGCCGGCTGTGGGCCATCAACCCCGAAGCGGGCTTCTTCGGCGTTGCGCCCGGCACCAGCCGGCACACCAACGCCAACGCCGTCGACATGCTCCAGCACGACACCATCTTCACCAACGTGGCGATGACGGCCGACCGGCGCCCGTGGTGGGAAGGACTGTCCGACGAGACGCCCGCCTTCGACTGGCAGGGGCGCCCCTACGACCCGGCCAACGGGCCGGCCGCGCACCCCAACTCCCGCTTCACCGTGTCGGCCAGGCAGTGCCCGTCCTGGTCACCCGCGGCCGAACTGGCGTCGGGCGTGCCGATCACCGCCATCATCTTTGGCGGCCGCCGCGCCTCGCTGGCGCCGCTGGTGCTGGAGGCCAAGAGCTGGCAGCACGGCGTGCTCATGGGCGCCGCCATGGCATCCGAAACCACCGCCGCCGCCACCGGCAAGGTAGGCGTGACACGGCGTGACCCGATGGCCATGCAGCCGTTCTGCGGCTACCACTTCGGCGACTACTGGGCGCACTGGCTGGCCACCGGCGCCCGTCTCACCCAGGCGCCCGGCATCTACCAGGTCAACTGGTTCCGCCGCGACGAGCGGGGGCGCTTCCTGTGGCCGGGCTACGGCGAGAACCTGCGCGTGCTCAAGTGGATCATCGAGCGCTGCCAGGGCCAGGCGGACGCCGCCCATACGCCGGTGGGCAATCTGCCGCTGCACGGCGGCATCGATCTGACCGGGCTGGACGTGTCGCATGAGGACATGCGCCAGCTCACGCACATCGACCCCCAGGCCTGGCTGACCGAGATGGACGAGGTGGCCGGCTTCCTGCACGGCTTCGGGCCGCGCGTGCCGCAGGTGCTGCACGACGAACGCGAGCGTGTGAGTCACGGCCTTCGCAACATCTGGGCCGGCTGAACTCGCCCCGCTGCCCCGGTCATCGGCGACGGCCGATGACCGGGGCCAAAAAAAGCCGGTCGGAGCCCCGCCCCGACCGGCTTTTTCATGTCTGGCCGCCCCCGGATCGGCGCCCGCCGTTACTCGCCTTCGGCCAGCGCCTTCATGCTCAGGCGAATCCGCCCCTGCTTGTCCACCTCCAGCACCTTCACGCGCACGATGTCGCCCTCGGCCAGCTTGTCGCTGACGCGCTCCACACGCTCGTCCGAGATCTGCGAGATGTGCAGCAAGCCGTCGCGACCCGGCAGGATAGTGACGAAGGCGCCGAAATCCATCAGCCGGGCCACGCGGCCCTCGTACACCTGGCCGACCTCGATGTCGGAGGTGATGCGCTCGATCATGGCCCGCGCCTGCTCGCCGGCGGCGCGATCCACCGACGCGATACGCACCGTGCCGTCGTCGTCGATGTCGATGGTGGTGCCGGTCTGCTCGGTGATGCTGCGGATGGTCACGCCACCCTTGCCGATGACATCCCGAATCTTGTCCGGATGGATGCGCATGGTCAGGATGCGCGGCGCGTAGTCGGACATCTGCTCGCGCGGCGCCGACAGGGCCTTGGCCATCTCGCCCAGAATGTGCTCGCGGCCTTCGCGCGCCTGCTCGAGCGCCGCCTGCATGATCTGCGGCGTGATGCCCATCACCTTGATGTCCATCTGCAGCGCCGTCACGCCGCTTGCGGTGCCGGCGACCTTGAAGTCCATGTCGCCCAGGTGGTCTTCGTCACCCAGAATGTCGGTCAGCACGGCAAAGCGGTTGCCGTCGGTGATCAGGCCCATGGCGATGCCGGCCACCGCCTCCTTGATCGGCACCCCGGCATCCATCAGCGCCAGACTGCCACCGCACACCGTGGCCATGGAGCTCGAGCCGTTCGACTCGGTGATTTCCGACACGATGCGCAGCGTGTACGGGAAGCTGCCCTTGGGCGGCAGCACCGCCGCCAGCGCCCGTTTGGCCAGGCGACCGTGGCCGATTTCGCGCCGCTTGGTGGCACCCATGCGACCGGTCTCGCCCACGCAGTAGGGCGGGAAGTTGTAGTGCAGCATGAAATCTTCGCGGTACTCGCCTTCGAGCGCGTCGATCACCTGCGCGTCACGCTCGGTGCCGAGTGTGGTCACCACCAGCGCCTGCGTCTCACCGCGTGTGAACAGCGCCGAGCCGTGCGTGCGCGGCAGCACCCCGGTGCGAATGCTGATCGGGCGCACCTGCCGTGTGGTGCGGCCATCGATGCGCGGCCGGCCATCCAGAATGCGCCCACGCACGATGTCTTTCTCGACTGCCGAGAACAGCGCCTGCACCTCTTGCGCCCGCTCGCCGTTGTCTCCGGCCAGATGAGCCACGCGCTCGCGCACCTGCGCCACCGCGTCCTGCCGCGCCTGCTTGTCGGGGATCGAGTAGGCCTCGCCGAGCGGCTGCTCCACCACGGCGCGTACGGCCGTCTCGAGCGCCTCGTCCTTCTGCGGCGGCGTCCAGGGCCAGGGCTGCACGCCGGCCTCGGCGACGAACGCGAGAATGGTCTCGATGACCGGCTGGAACGCCCGATGGCCGAACATGACGCCATCCAGCATCACCGACTCGGGCAGCATTTGCGCCTCGGACTCCACCATCAGCACGCTGTCGGCGGTGCCGGCGACCACCAGGTTGAGGGCCGACTCGGCGGTTTCCTGATAGCTCGGGTTCAGGATGAAGTTGCCGTCCTTGTAGCCGACGCGCGCGGCGCCGACCGGCCCGCGAAACGGCAGCCCGGACAGCATCAGCGCCGCCGACGAACCGATCATGGCCAGAATGTCCGGATCGACCTCGTCGTCGGCCGACAGCACGGTCGGCACGACCTGCACTTCGTTGTAAAAGCCTTTTGGAAACAGCGGCCGCATGGCGCGGTCGATCAGGCGCGATGTCAGGATGGCCTTCTCGGACGGGCGCGCCTCGCGCTTGAAGAAGCCGCCCGGAATGCGCCCGGCGGCGTATGCGCGCTCGATGAAATCGACCGTCAACGGAAAGAAGTCCTGTCCAGGCTTGACGGACTTGCTGGCGGTAACCGCCGTCAGCACCACGGTGTCACCCAGGCGCGCCATGACCGAGTAGGCCTGCTTGGCGATCTCCCCGGTCTCCAGCGTGAGCAGGTGCTTGCCGAACTGGACTTCCTTGCGGATCAATTTCACGAGCGGTACTTCCTTTGCTTTGAACTGCAGCCACCGCCGCCCTGCGGCGGGGCCTTGCCCCAGGAACGGGGCGCGCCAGGCGTCGGGAACCCATCGCACACGATGCCCTCCGTCCGCCACCAGGTGCCGGACGCATGCGAGGGTCCTCGCCCCGTCCGCACCGGCGCATTACCGTGAGCCGAAAACGCCATGGCGTGGCCGTTTCGGCTGCGCCTTCAGCGGCGCAGGCCCAGCCGCTCGACCAAGGCGCGATAGCGACCGGCGTCGCTGCGCTTCAGGTAATCGAGCAGCTTGCGCCGCTTGGCCACCAGGCGCAGCAGCCCCTGCCGCGAGTGGTGATCCTGGCGATGCAGTTTGAAGTGCTCGTTCAGCTGCTCGAGCCGGGCCGAGATGAGGGCCACCTGCACTTCCACCGAACCGGTGTCGTTGTTGCTGCGGCCGTAGGCCTGCACCAGTTCGGATTTTTTGTCGACGCTGAGCGACATGTCTTGCTTACTCCGGACAGACGATGATGACGCCACTGGGTAATCGCGCCACCTTTGGTGAAACGGGGCATTCTACCCGCGCGCCGCGCACGGTCTCAAGCCGAACCGTTGGCCGACACATCGGCGCCCTGCTCCTGCCTGATCAAGCGGCGCGGCCACAGCCGGCCGTCGGCCACCTGCGCCATGCCGACGAACGCGCGATCGACCGTGAACACGGCCACCCAGCCCGGCGCCGGCAGCGCCGCGAGCTCCAGCGCCTGACCGCGCGCCAGCCGCTGCGCCTGCGGCGCGTCCAAAAACAGCCGTGGCAAATGCGCCAGCGCATCGGCGATGGGCAGCAGGCAGGCGTCCAGCGCCACCGGACCCTCGAGCGCCAGCGCGCGCAGGCGCTCGAGGTCGACGGCGCGTTCGACATCGAGGGCGCCGACGCGCAGCCGTCGCAGGGCGGTCAGATGCGCCCCGCAGCCGAGCATCTCGCCGATGTCCTCGATCAGACTGCGCACGTAGGTGCCCTTCGAGCAGTCGATGTCGACCTCGAAGGCGTCGCCCTCGAAGCGCATCAGTTCCAGCCGCCCGACGTGCACCGGGCGCGCCACACGCTCGACCGTCTCGCCGCGCCGCGCCAGCTCGTACAAACGCCGGCCGCCCTGCTTGAGCGCCGAGTGCATGGGCGGTACCTGCAGCAGATCGCCGGTGTGGGCCAGCAGCGCGGCCGCTAGGGCCGCCTGGTCCACGGCCACCGGGCGCTCACGTACGATCGCACCCTCGCTGTCGCCGGTGGTCGTGGTGATGCCAAGACGCGCCCGGGCGCGATAGGTCTTGTCGGCGCCGAGCAGGAACTGCGACACCTTGGTCGCCTCGCCGAAACACAGCGGCAGCAGCCCGGTCGCCAGCGGGTCCAGCGTGCCGGTATGACCCGCCTTGGCGGCATCCACCAGCCGGCGCGCGGTCTGCAGCGCCTGGTTGGAGGTGACGCCGGCGGGTTTGTCGAGCAGCAACACGCCACTGATCGGCCGGCCGCGGCGGCGCTTCAAACGGCCGAGTCCTGCGTTTTGATGCGCTGCAGCAGCTCGCCGATCCGGGACGGCTCGTCGAGCTCGAAACGCAGCTCCGGCATACGCCGCAGGCGCAGCAGCGCCGCCAAGCGGCTGCGCAAAAAGCCGGCCGCATGGCGCAGCCCCGCGCAAGCGGCCGCAGCATCGGCGCCGCCGAGCACGTCGAACCGCACCTTGGCCACGCCAAGATCGCGGCTGACGGTCACCTCGTGCACCGTGATCAGCCCGGTCACGCGCGGGTCTTTCACCTCGCGCAATGCCCCCGGCAGCTCCTCCGCGATGGCCTGCGCCACGCGCCGCGTACGGTCGACGCCCTGCATGGTTACAGCGTGCGCTGCACGGTGACGCGCTCGTAGCACTCGATCTGGTCGCCCACGCGCACGTCGTCGTACTGCTTGACGGCGATGCCGCACTCGGTGCCGGCGCGTACTTCGGTCACGTCGTCTTTGTGCCGGCGCAGTGACTCGAGCTCGCCCTCGAAGATGACCACGTTGCCACGCAACACTCGAATCGGGCAGCGCCGACGCACCACGCCGTCGACCACGATGCAGCCGGCCACGGCACCGAACTTGGCCGAACGGAACACCTCGCGCACCTCGGCCAGGCCCAGGATGGTTTCCTTGACCTCGGGCTCGAGCAATCCGCCGAGCGCCCGCTTCACCTCGTCGATCACCTCATAGATGATGCTGTGGTAGCGGACCTCGACGCCGGTCTCCTTGAGCAGCTTGCGCGCCGTGGCATCGGCGCGCACGTTGAAGCCGATCAGCAGCGCACCGGTGGACTGCGCGAGATTCACGTCGGTCTCGGTGATGCCGCCCACACCCGAGGCCACCACGCGCACGGTCACCTCGTCGGTCGACAGGCTCGCCAGGGAGGCGGCAATGGCCTCCGCCGAGCCCTGCACATCAGCCTTGATGATGACGTTCAGCGTCTTGACCTCGGCGGCGCGCAGCTGACTGAAGATGTCGCCGCCCGGCGCCGCCTCGCGCCGGGTGAGCGCCGCCTCGCGTGCCGCCTGCTGGCGGAACTGCGCGATCTCACGCGCCTTGCGTTCGTCCTCGACCACGTTGACCGGATCGCCGGCGTTCGGCACGCCGGACAGACCGAGCACCTCGACCGGCCGCGACGGGCCGGCCTCCAGCAGCGGCTGGCCGTGCTCGTCCAGCAGTACACGGGCGCGGCCGAATTCGCTGCCGGCCAGCACCATGTCGCCCCGGCGCAGCGTGCCGGCCTGCACCAGCACCGTCGCCACCGGACCGCGGCCGCGGTCGAGCTTGGCCTCGACCACCACGCCCACGGCCGGGCCATCGGCGACGGCTTTCAGCTCCATCACCTCGGCCTGCAGCAACACGGCCTCGAGCAGGTTGTCGATGCCGGCACCGGTCTTGGCCGACACCGGCACGAACTGCACATCACCGCCGAAGTCCTCGGCGATCACCTCGTACTGGATCAGCTCCTGCTTGACGCGCTCGGGATCGGCCTCCGGCTTGTCGATCTTGTTGACCGCCACCACCAGCGGCACCCCGGCCGCCTTGGCGTGCTGGATGGCCTCCACCGTCTGCGGCATCACGCCGTCGTCGGCCGCCACCACCAGAATGACGATGTCGGTCAGCGCCGCACCGCGTGCCCGCATGGACGAGAACGCTGCGTGACCGGGAGTGTCCAGGAACGTGATGGCACCGCGCGGCGTGGTCACGTAATAGGCGCCGATGTGCTGGGTGATGGCGCCGGCCTCGCCGGCTGCCACCTGGGATTTGCGGATGTAGTCCAGCAGGGTGGTTTTGCCGTGATCGACGTGCCCCATGACGGTCACCACCGGCGCCCGCGGCACCGCCTCGCCGCTCGGCGTCAGCTGCTCGAGCAGCGACTCGGGCGTCTGCGGCGCCGCCGCGCGGGCGGTGTGCCCCATTTCCTCCACCACCAGCATGGCGGTGTCCTGATCGAGCACCTGGTTGATGGTGGCCATCTGGCCCATGCGCATCAGGCATTTGATGACCTCGGCCGCCTTCACCGACATGCGGCTGGCGAGCTCGGCCACGGTGATGCTGGCAGGCACCTCGATTTCGCGCGTGATGGCGCCCTGTGGGCGTTCGAACTGGTGACGGCCGACCGCCTGACGACCGGCGCCAGGCCGCGAGCGGCTGCGCAGCCGCCCCGCCTCCTCGGCAAACCCGCGCTCGTCACGCCCACCTTTCTTGCGCTTGCCGGCACCGCGTCCGGCGTCATCGCGACGCGCCGCCGGCTGCGGCCCGCGCACCGGCGGCTTGCCGGGTGCTGGCGGTTTGCCGGGCACCGGCTGCGCCGGCGCCGAGGGCGCCGGCCGCACCGCAGCCGGCGGCGCTTCGGCCACCACCTCGGGCTCGGGCGCGGTCTCGACCACCGGTGCCGGCTCCGGTGCGGCGGCTTGCACGGCTTCGACTGTCTCGGCCTGGGGCGGTACCACCTCGACCATCTCGGCTTGCGCCTGCGGCGCCGGCTCGGTGAGCGCCTGCGCTTCGGCTTCGGCTTCGGCCGCGACCGCCTCTTCACCGACCTTTTCGATCTCCTCGCGCTTGACGTAGGTGCGCCGCTTGCGCGTGACCACCGTGACCTTGTTAGCCGGCGTGGCCGGCGCGGCGCCCGGGCCCGGCCGGCGCGCCACCGCCGGCTGCTTGAGCTCCGAAACCACCTGGCGCGTGAGTGTGATCTTGCGCGGCGTCGGGCTGGCTTCGCCCGCCTCGGCGCCGTGGGCGCGCCGCAGGAAGCTCAGCAGGCGCGCCTTTTCGTCGTCGGTGATCGAATCGGCGGCCGTGCGCACACCGACACCGGCTTCCTGCAGCTGACGCAGCAGGCGGTCGACCGGCACCCGGATGGAGGCTGCGAATTGTTCTATGGACTGTACTGCCACTTGCTCTACACCTCTCAGGCCTGGGCGTCGTCGGTGAACCAGGCGGCCCGGGCGGCCATGATCAGCCGCCCGGCGAGCGCCTCGTCGATGCCGTCGATTTCCACCAAATCCGCCACCGCCTGCTCGGCCAGATCGTCACGCGTGACGATGCCATGCGCAGCCAGTTGGTAGGCCAGGCGGCGGGACATGCCCTCGACCTCCAGCAGGTCGGCGGCCGGCTCGACGTCGCCGAGCGCCTCCTCGCGCGAGATCTCCTGCGCCAGCAAGGCGTTCTGGGCGCGATCACGCAGCTCCTGCACCAGATCTTCATCGAATTCCTCGATCGCCAGCAGTTCCGAGACCGGCACGAAGGCGATTTCCTCGACGCTGGTGAAGCCCTCCTGCACCAGGATGTCGGCCACGCTTTGATCGAGATCGAGCTTTTCCATGAACATGCTTCGCAGGGTGCCGAGTTCAGCCTCCTGCTTTTCGGCCGCCTGCGCCTCGGTCATGAGGTTCAGCTCCCAGCCGGTCAGCTCGCTGGCCAGGCGCACGTTCTGGCCGCCGCGGCCGATGGCTATCGACAGCTGGTCTTCCGCCACCGCCACGTCCATGGTGTGGGCTTCCTCGTCCATGGTGATCGACACCACCTTGGCCGGTGACAGGGCGTTCAGCACGAACTGCGCCGGGTTGGCGTCGTACAGCACGATGTCGACGCGCTCGCCGGCCAGCTCGTTCGACACCGCCTGCACGCGCGTGCCGTGCATGCCGACGCAGGCGCCGATCGGGTCGATGCGCGGGTCATAGCTGCGCACGGCGATCTTGGCCCGCACGCCCGGATCGCGGGCACAGGCCACCACCTCGACGATGCCGTCGGCCACTTCCGGCACCTCGCGCCGGAACAGCTCCATCATCAGCTTCGGCGCCCGCCGGGTCAGGAACAGCTGCGGCCCGCGCTGCTCGATGCGGGCATCGGCCAGCAGCGCGCAGACCCGGTCGCCGACGCGGATGTTCTCGCGCGGGATCATTTCCTCGCGCGGCAGCAGCGCATCGACGTTGCCGCCCACATCGACGATGAGATTGCCCCGGTCCAGGCGCTTGACCTGCCCGATCAGCATGTGGCCGATGCGCGGGCGGAACATCTCGACGATCTTCTCGCGCTCGGCGTCGCGCACCTTCTGCACGATCACCTGCTTGGCCATCTGGGACGCGATGCGCCCGAACGGCACCGCGCCCATCGGCTGCTCGACGACGTCGCCGATGGCGGCGTCGGGCCGCTCGCGCTGGGCGCGCGACAGGGTGATCTGCCGCTGTGGGTCGAAGTCGTCGGCATCGTCGGCCACCACCGTCCAGCGGCGGAATACCTCGTAGTTGCCGCTGTGGCGGTCGATGGCGACGCGCACGTCCAGGTGCTCACCGGCGACCTTGCGCGTGGCCGCCGCCAGCGCCGCCTCGATGGCCTCGAAGATGACTTCCTTGGAGACGCCCTTCTCGTTCGAGACGACGTCTACCACCTGCAGAATTTCTTTAGTGTCCATCGCCCTTGCTCCGCAGTTGCGCCGCCAGGTCCGGCACCAGTCGGGCGGCCCGGATGTCCGCCAGCGGCACCTGCAGCCGTTGACCGTCCACATCGATCTCGAGCACACCGCCCGCCTCGCCGCACAAACGCCCGCGCAAGCGCCGCGAACCGTGCAGCGGCCGGTGCAGCTGCAACCGTGCCTCGCTGCCCAGGAAACGGCGAAAGTGCTCGGCGGTCACCAGCGGCCGGTCCAGGCCGGGCGACGAGACTTCGAGTGAATACGCGCCGGGCAGCGGGTCTTCGACGTCCAGCAGGCCGCTCACGTAATCGCTGACCTTTTGGCAGTCGTCCAGCGTGATGCCGTCGCCCGCCCCCAGATGATCGATGTACAGGCGCAGCACCGCCCGCCGGGTGGCGACATGCTCCACCTGGATCAACTCATAGCCCAATTTTTCGAGCGCCGGCGCCAACCAATCACGCAGCCGCTCGCCCAATGACCCCGACAAATACGCCACCTGAAACAAAAAATGGGCCGAAGGCCCATTCAATGCACGCTGAATAGAGGGCGGCGATTATAGCCGCGCTGACGGCGAAATGACAGCCCGCCACCCAGCGCCGGCGCACGGCACCGCGATGCAGCGGGCTGACAAAGGACAGCGACGCCCCGTTTCGGCGCTCACGAATGCTCCAGCGCCTGGATCAGGCCCTCGACCACCTTCTTGGCGTCGCCGAACACCAGCGCGCAGTTGTCCTGGTAGAACAGGGCGTTGTCGACCCCAGCATAGCCCGGCTTCATGCTGCGCTTGACGAACAAAATCTGCCGGGCGCGGTGCACGTCCAGGATCGGCATGCCGTAGATGGGGCTGCTGCGGTCGGTCTTGGCGGCCGGGTTGGTCACGTCGTTGGCGCCCAGCACCAGAGCCACGTCGCAGGTGGCGAAATCGGGGTTGATTTCCTCCATCTCGAACACCTTGTCGTACGGGATGTCGGCCTCGGCCAGCAGCACGTTCATATGTCCAGGCATGCGCCCGGCCACCGGGTGGATGGCGAATTTGACCTCGACACCCCGTGTTTCGAGCGCGCGCACCAGCTCGGCGGTGGCATGCTGGGCCTGCGCCACGGCAAGGCCATAGCCCGGCACGATGATGACCTTGCCGGCGTTCTCCAGCATGAAGGCGGCATCCTCGACCGCCGCGGTCTTCACCGTGCGCGCCTCGCCACCGGCCGCCGCCGTCGCCTCCTCGCCGGTGCCGAAGCCGCCGAAGATCACGCTCACGATCGAGCGGTTCATGGCCCGGCACATGATGTACGACAGGATGGCACCGGAGGCGCCCACCAGCGCGCCGGTGATGATCAACAGCTCGTTGTGCAACGTAAAGCCGGTGGCCGCCGCCGCCCAGCCGGAGTACGAGTTCAGCATCGACACCACCACCGGCATGTCGGCGCCACCGATCGGCACGATCAGCAGCACGCCCAGCAGCAGCGCCAGCACCGTCAGCGCCACGAACGCCGGCAGCCCGCCACCCAGCACGAACTGCGCCGTCGCGCCCAGCATGGCCAGCGCCAGCGCCAGGTTCACCCAGTGCTGGCCGGCAAAGCGCAGCGGCGCCGAGCCGATCAGCCCCTGCAGCTTGCCGAACGCGATCACCGAGCCGGTGAACGTGATGGCACCGATGAAGCTGCCGATGCCGAGCTCGCACAGCAGCAGGGCGTTCAGCGCCCCGGCATCACGGTGCGTGACGTAGGTGCCCAGCGCCACCAGCACCGCGGCCAGACCGACGAAACTATGCAGCAGGGCCACCAGCTGGGGCATGTCGGTCATCTTCACCCGCCGCGCCAGCACCGCGCCGATGCCGCCGCCGACGGCGACACCCGTGACGATCCAGCCGTAATCGGCCACCTGCGGCGAAGCCAGCGTCGCCAGCACCGCCAGCCCCATGCCGGTCATGGCGTACCGGTTACCGGCGCGCGCCGTGCGCGGCGAGGCCAGGCCCTTCAGGCCCAGGATGAACAACACCGCGGCGGCGAGATACGCCACGGCCAGCGTGCTGGCGCCCATGCTCAGTGCTTCTTCTTGAACATGGCGAGCATGCGCTGGGTGACCAGGAAGCCGCCGAAGATGTTGATCGAGGCCAGCACCACGGCCAGAAAGCCGATGCCGCGCGTCAGGCCATCGGCCTCGTGGTAGCCGGTCACCAGCATGGCGCCGACGATGATGATTCCCGAGATGGCGTTGGTCAGCGACATCAGCGGCGTGTGCAGCGCCGGGGTCACGCCCCAGATGACCTGGTAGCCGACGAAGCAGGCCAGCACGAAGATGTACAGCGATACGACGATGGCGGTCATGGCGATCCTTCGTCAGCGTTTGGCAAAGCGCACGGCGCCGGCCTGCACGGCCAGCGCCGCGGCGATGATGTCGTCGTCGAGATCGAGCCGCACGCGCATGCCGGCGTCGTCCTTTTGCAGCACCAGCTCCAGCAGGTTCAGCAGGTTGCGGGCGTAGAAGGCGCTGGCATCGGTAGCCAGACGCGACGGGTAGTCGGTGATGCCGACCAGCGTCACGCCGTGTTTTTCGACCACCTGGTCGGCCTCGGTCAGCGGACAGTTGCCGCCGCTGGCGGCGGCGAGATCGACGATCACCGAGCCCGGGCGCATGCCCTGCACGACGGCTTCCGGCACCAGCACCGGCGCCGGGCGACCCGGGATCAGCGCCGTGGTGATGATGATGTCGGCGACCTTCAAGCGCTCGCCGAGCTGCTCCTGCTGGCGCGCCTGCGCCTGTGCGGACAATTCGCGCGCGTAGCCGCCCTCGCCGGCGCCGCTCTCGCCGAGGTCGATGTCGATGAACTTGGCGCCCAGCGACAGCACTTGTTCGCGCGTTTCCGGGCGCACATCGAACGCTTCCACCTGCGCGCCCAGGCGCCGCGCGGTGGCGATGGCCTGCAGGCCCGCCACGCCGACGCCGAGGATCACCACCCGGCTCGGCTTGGCCGTGCCGGCGGCGGTCATCATCAACGGCAGGAAGCGCCGGTAGTGGACGGTGGCCTCCAGCACCGCCCGGTAACCGGCGATGTTGGCCTGCGAGGACAGCGCGTCCATGGACTGCGCGCGCGAGATGCGCGGAATGAGCTCGACGGCAAGTGCGTTCAGGCCGGCCTGCGCCAGCGCGTCGAAACGGCCGGCGTAGGGATCCAGAAAGCCCACCAGCAGGGCGCCCGCGCGCATGGCCGCGATCTGCTCGTCGGCCGGGCGGCGCACGCACAACACCACATCACCGGCCAGCGCGTCGGCGGCGCTGCCGATACGGGCGCCGGCCTCGGCATAGGCGGCATCGGGATAACGCGCGGCCTCGCCGGCGCCCGCCTCCACGCACACCCGGGCGCCCCGTGCCAGCAGTTTCTTCACCGTCTCGGGCGTCGCCGCCACGCGGCACTCGCCCGGCGCGCGCTCGCGCAGAACCCCCACTGAAACCGTCATGGCTGGCGTTTTTGTCGTTACGTGAACGGTGCTGCGACGCGCTCGTCGGCAACCGCCCCTGTGGCAAACTCACGGCGCGGCGCGGCCGGCCGGTACCTACGAACGCCGGCATTCTACACGCCGCTTCCAACCTCAACCCCAAGCACGGAGAAACGCAATGATTCGGCACATGGTGATGGTCAAGCTGAAGCCCGGCTCGGATGCAGCGGCGCAGGCGCTGTTCGAACGCTTTCGCAGCATGGTCGGCAGCTTCGACGGCCTGCTCACCTTCAGCGGCGGCCCCTATTCGAGTCCAGAAGGTATCAACCGCGGCTTCAACTACGGTTTCTCGATGGATTTTCGCGACGCCGAATCGCGCGACCGTTACCTGCCCTCGCCCGAACACATCGCCATCGCCCAGGACATCGGCCCGCTGCTCGACGGCAGCTTCGACGAGTGCGTGGTGGCGTTCGACTACGTGTACTGAACGCAGCACCCGCAAGACGACCGCCGCGAGCGGGCTCACACCCGCAGCGCGGCGATGTCGTCGATCCCAGCGGCCAGCATCAGCAGCCGATCGAAACCCAGCGCCACGCCGGCGCAGTGCGGCAGGCCATGCTGCAAGGCCGCCAGCAAGCCCTCGTCGAGCGGCACCGTCGGCAGGCCGAGCGCCTGGCGCCGGCGGTTGTCGGCCTCGAAGCGGTGGCGCTGTTCGGCGGCATCGGCCAGCTCGGTGAAACCGTTGGCCAGCTCGATGCCGTCCACGTACAGCTCGAAGCGCTCGGCAAGCGCCGGGGCATCGGGGCGCAGACGCGCCAGCGCCGCCTGACCGGCCGGGTAGTCGACCACGAACACCGCGCCCAGCGGGGCGATGGCCGGCTCGATGAGGCGCGTCAGCAGCAGGTCGAGCGCCGCATCGCGCCCGGCAGCGCGCAGCGCCGCCGACGGCTCGATGCCGGCCGCCGCCACGCGCCGCCACAGCGCCTCTTCCGGCTCGGTCAGCGGATCGAGCCCGGCATGACGCTCGAACAGCTCGCCGTAGCTGAACGTCTGCGCCGGCGGCCGCCCGAGCAGCCCGCACACCAGCGCCGCCACCTCGTCCATCAGCGCCCGGTAGTCGAAGCCGACCCGGTACCACTCCACCAACGTGAACTCGGTGCGGTGCCGCGGCCCTTCCTCGCCAGCGCGGAACGCCTTGCAGATTTGATAGATGCTGCCGCTACCGGCGGCCAGCAGGCGTTTCATGGCGTACTCGGGCGAGGGCTGCAGAAAGCGCCGCGCGCCGCCCGGCAAGGTCACCTCCAGACACTGCTGCTGCGGATCGCTGCTCGGTGCCGGACCGAGCAGCGGGGTGTCGACTTCCAGCACGCCACGGGCTTCGAAGAAAGCCCGAATCCGGCCCAGCAGCGCCGCGCGACGGCGCAGCATGTCGAGACTGGCCGCCGGGCGCCAGTCACCGGCAGCCGGCATGGGACGCTTATTCCTTGACGCGCGAGATGTACTCGCCGGTGCGGGTGTCGACGCGCAGCAAATCGCCGATTTCGACGAACAGCGGCACCTTGACCGTGGCGCCGGTCTCCAGCGTGGCCTGCTTGGTGGCGCCGCTGCTGGTGTCGCCGCGCACCGCGGGCTCGGTGTAGGTCACCTTCATCACCACGTGGTTCGGCGGCGCCACGGCGATCGGTTCGCCGTTCCACAGCGTGATGGTGCACATGTCCTGCTCCTTGAGCCACTGCGCCTTGTCCCCCACCACGTTGGCGCCGGCGTGCACCTGCTCGAAGCTCGACGGGTTCATGAAACACCAGGTCTCGCCGTCGTTGTACAGGTACTGCATCTCGGTATCCACGACGTCGGCCGCCTCGATGGATTCGCCGGACTTGAAGGTGCGCTCCCACACCCGGCCGGTCTTGAGGTTACGCAGGCGCACGCGGTTGAAGGCTTGGCCCTTGCCGGGCTTCACGAACTCGTTTTCGATGATTTCGCACGGGTCGCCGTCGAGCATCACCTTGAGCCCGGCGCGAAATTCGTTGGTGCTGTAAGACGCCATAATTTCCTCTTTATCGGAACGTCAGCGAGAGATGAACATGCATGGTTTGGCCGAGCCGCCGCGCTCCCCCGCGCCCTGGCAGCGGCTGCTGGCGGACGCCATCGACGACCCGGCCATGCTGCTGCGTGCGCTGCGCCTGCCGGACGATTTGCTGCCGGCCGCCCGGCGGGCGGCGGCGCTGTTTCCGCTGCGCGTGCCGACGCCGTACCTGCAGCGCATGCGTGCGGGCGATCCCGCCGACCCGCTGCTGCGGCAGGTTTTGCCGCTCCACCTTGAATACGAAACCCGGCCCGGCTACAGCGCCGATCCACTCGACGAATCGGCCGCCCAGCCGGTGCCGGGCTTGCTCAAAAAATACCATGGCCGGGCACTGCTGATCGCTACCGGTGCCTGCGCGGTGCACTGCCGCTATTGTTTTCGGCGGCATTTTCCGTACGCCGAGGCCCACGCCGGCGGCTCTCGCCTGCAGCCGGCGCTGGCCGCCATCGCGGCCGACGCCAGCATCGGCGAGGTGATCCTGAGCGGCGGCGACCCGCTCACGCTGAGCGACGCGCGTCTGTCCGAACTCGCCGCGCGCCTGGCCGCCATCCCTCACGTGCACACGCTGCGTATCCACAGCCGCCTGCCGGTGGTACTGCCACAGCGCGTGGACGACGCACTGCTCGCCTGGCTCGGCCGCACCCCGCTGCGCAAGGTGCTGGTCTTGCACGGCAACCATGCGGCCGAGATCGACGCCGCGGTCGAGCACGCGCTCGGCAGGCTCCGGCTGGCCGGCGTCACGCTGCTGAACCAGGCCGTGCTGCTGCGCGGCGTGAACGACGATGCCGATACGCTGGTCGCTCTCAGCGAGCGCCTGCACCGCGCAGGCGTGCTGCCGTACTACCTGCACCTGCTCGACCGCGTGCAGGGGGCGGCCCACTTCGACGTGCCCGAGGCGCGCGGTATGGCGCTGATCGCCGAGCTGCGCGCGCGGCTGCCGGGTTATCTGGTGCCGCGGCTGGTGCGCGAACAGCCGGGCGCGGCAGGCAAAACCGTCGTCGCCTGACCTCGGGCCAGCGGGCGCGTCAAGCAAATCCGGCCAGACGGCGCGCCTGCGCCAACACCGGCAGCAGGCCGGCGGTCAGCGGCAGCGCCAGCAGCTCGTCCTGCGTCACCCAGCGGGCCTGCGCCGCGTCGTCACCGGCGCGCGGCTCGGCGGCGGCCTGCGTCGGCGTGCCGATGAAGTCGAGAATCACGTAGTGGTGCGCCGCGTCGATGCGCTCGAACCAGGTCACCAAGGGACCGACCGCAATCTGGATGCCGGTTTCCTCCTGCACCTCGCGCCGGCAGGCGTCGACCAGCGTCTCACCCCACTTCACCTTGCCGCCCGGCACGGACCACAGCCCCTGCGCCGGCGGGCGGCCACGCTGCACCAGCAGCAGCCGGCCGCGGGCATCGAACGCAAACGCGCCCACCGCCAAGCGCGGCAGCCTGCAGGACTCAATCACCGGCGCGCTGAGCCAACGCCCGACGATACACGGCGAGCGCCTGCGGACTGAAGCACGCGAACTGCACCAGCCGGATCGCCGGCCGCGTGGCGAGCGCCGCAGACACGGCCTCGACCGCGATGCGCGCCGCCCGTTCCAGCGGAAAGCCGTACGCGCCAGTGCTGATGGCCGGAAAAGCGATGCTGGTCACACCGTGCGCGGCGGCGAGCTCCAGACAGCGCCTGTAGCAGCTCGCCAGCACGCCATCCTCGCCGGCGCCGCCGCCTTGCCAGACTGGGCCCACGGTGTGGATCACGTATTTGGCCGGCAGCCGAAAAGCCGCGGTCAGCTTCGCATCACCCGGGGCACAGCCGCCCAGGCGTCGACACGCCTCCAGCAACTGTGGGCCGGCGGCGCGGTGAATGGCGCCGTCCACGCCACCACCACCGAGCAGTGACGCATTGGCCGCGTTGACGATCGCATCCACTGCCAGCCGGGTAATGTCCGCCTGCAATGCCTGCACACGCGCCGCGTCCATGGCCGGCTCACAGCGTCGGCGCGTGCTGCCCTCGCTCGAGCGCCGCCTGGCAATCCAGGCAACGCTCCACTGCCGGGTCGGCGTGCAGGCGCGCGCTGCCGATCTGCGCATTGCAGTCCCGACACAGGCCGTAGGACCCGTGCGCAATGGCGGCCAGCGCCGACTCGATCTGACGCAGCCGCTGCACGTGCCGCTCCAGCGCGGCAACTTCGAGATCCTCGAGCAGATCGGCTACCGCCTCTTCGCCGCGATCGTGCACGCGCCCGGCCAGCTCGACGTACTGGTTCTGCTGCGACTGCGCGAGCTCGTCGGTCACCTCGCGCCGCAATTGCGCGTGCTCGGCCCGCAAACGACGCTGCAGCTCCTGCACTTCCTGGGCAGACAAACCATTCATCATCGGTCGGTATCCTCGATAATTAACAAAACGCTGAAAAAG
>NZ_JAQVGQ010000021.1:18352-20224 GCF_028696615.1 Immundisolibacter sp.
ACCTGCACCGCCGGATCGACGATCCACGCCGATACCTGCGCCCGGATGCGGTACACGTCGTCCGGCAGGATGGCACGCCCAGCCAGACGATGGCCGGCCGACGTCAGACGCTCGATCAGCACGCGCCCCGAGCCATCCTGCTCGAGAGCGCGGCTGTCACTGACCGTAAGTACCGCGATGCCCACGGGCACAAAATGCCGCTCACCGCTGCCAGACATCATCACTCAACCTACGAAAGCGCTTACAAACCAAGCCACTGAAGCCTCAACGCGTGCCAAATTTACGCAAACCCTGTGGAGTGAAGATTTCCGCATTCAGAGTCGAGTCCTTGAGCAGGCCGACCTTCGGCTGCCCCATGCCGAGATTACCGTACCAGCCGAAGAACGTGGTGTAACGGCCGTTGACCAAGTCCACCATCTGGTCACCCCAGATCATCTGTGCGCGGATGTCGTACAGATTGATCACATAGGCCTCGCCCATGCGCCACAAGCGATCGCGCGCGTCGTACGCCTCGTGCCCCATGCCGTGCCAGGTGTCTTCGTCGATATGCGCGACGATGCGTTTGTACAGGTGCCGCTGGCCGGGTTTGAGCGTCGCCTCCACCTCCCACACCCGGTGCAGCTCGTAGCGGATCAAGTCCTGATTGATGTGCTTGCGCCCGAACAGCGTGTCGGGAGTCACCCCCTCCTGGGACACGCCGTAGGCGTTATAGGGTACGAAAAGTTCCTTCTTACCGAGCAGCTGCAGGTCGTGCCGCGAATGTTTACCGGCAAACCACCACTGCCAACGCGACGACACCGTGCGCTGCCCGTCGGATGCAAACGACGGACTGTCTTGAAAACCAATCTCAGGCGCCTTGCGCACACGCCGTTGACCGGGCACGTACAAATACGACTGGAAATCGAATTCCTGCGCATAGTTACAACCGCTGCCAATCAAACCCGATTGACGCGGTGGCTGCTTGATCTGAAACGCATCACACAATAGCGGCCCGCCGCTGCGATGGAACCACTCGTTGGCAGGACGCTCGGCCGCAGGCACCCACCACATCCATGACTGCCATATCTGTCCGATCACATCCACCCGGTTGCCGAGCGAATCGATCAACGGCGCATCCATGAAGCCTTCAATCGCCTGCCCCTGATACGCAAGATAGTGGTTCCACCCCACCTCGAAGGCGTTCTTCGGGATCGGAAAGGGATACCCCCCACCATCGACATGCCCTTGCAGGCATACATACCCTTCGGTGTCCCAACCAGGACACAACTCGGCATTCACCGCCTGTCGCTTGGTGGCTTCGTAGACCCAATCGGGAAACGATGCACTACGCCGCGTAGGGTACACATGCATCCGGAACGACTCCGGATACTGCTTGAACATGGCGATCTGGCCCGCCGTCAGGTTGTTCTGATACTGCGCGTAATTCTGTGCAGTAATCGTGAAAAGCGGCTTGTCGTCCGGGAATGGATCGACCCACGGCCCACCAGGCTTGAAATTGGCGGGTGGCGCCAGGATACCGCCCGTCCACTCGGGAATGCTACCGGTGGCATTGCCGGCTCGCTCGGCCCCTACCGGGGTGAGCGGCGTGCCGCTCACCCCGAGCTGGGCGGCCTCTTCGGCGGTGATCTTCGACCAGGCCGGCGACACGGCCGACAACGCCAGCACGCCACACAGTACCGGCACTGCAAATCGCCACTGCACCATTTTCATGTCGCTCCTCTCGGGTTCATTGGTACGTTATTTAAGTGTCACGTCCCGGCCGATTAGTTGGTTTTCGATGAAAGAGCTCAGGATGAGAGTTGTACCAGCTCTGCAGGGCCTGCGCCGGGGTCTGGGCGTTCAGGGCCTGCTGGGGCAGGTGGTGGTTGTAGA
>NZ_JAQVGQ010000022.1 GCF_028696615.1 Immundisolibacter sp.
CGCGCGCGACCTGTTCATGCTGCGCATCCATGTGGGCCAGCTGTACGACGACAACATGCTGGCTTATGGCCGCGCCGAGTACGGCCTGACCGGCCATCCGCTGCTGTAACACGCTGCCTCTCAGGATGCGGCGCGACGCTTGAGCAGAAGCCGGAAAATTCCGTCCGTGGAATTTTTCGGCTCGCTGCGGCGCGGTCCACGCCCGCGCCGCGCTCCCTGGATCAAGGGCCGCTGCCCTTGATCCAGGCCGGGGCATCCTGCGCCGGACGCAAGCGCCGAATCGATCGGCGCTCACTTGAAGCGCGCGCCGCGTTGCAGGCGTTTGGGTGCCGGCGGCAGGCCGGGTGGCACCGGCAGCACCGCGAATTGCGGCTCGCTGTGGGCCGGGGTGTCCGCCGCAGCCGGCTCGATCCGCACGCGCAGATCGAACCACGCCGCCTGTCCGGTGACCGGATCGCTGTTGGAATGACCGCCGCCGGGCAGCGTCTCGGCGATCAGGTGGTTCAGCAGGAAGCCCAGGCGCGCCTCGCCGGCGGCGGGATCGAGATTCCACGCCCCGGCGCGCTTGCCGATCGCGTTCCAGGTCCACACCGTGTCCGGGTTCATGCCGGACATGAGGCGCACCTGGCATTTGATGCGCCCGTGGTGGCTGGTGACCCACACCCAGCCGTCGTCGGCGATGCCAAGACGCGCCGCCGTCTGCGGGTGCACATACAGCCGGTTGCTGCCGAGAATCTGCCGCTGCCAGGCGTTTTGTGAATCCCAGGCGTGGTACATGATCATCGGCCGCTGGGTGAGCGCGTGCAGCGGAAAGTCGCCGCTGGCGAGCGCCGCGCCCTCGAACGGCGGGTACCAGAACGGCAGCGGGTCGAAGTAGTGCTCGATGCGCTCGCGGTACTCGGGCGGCGGCGTCACGGCGCCGTGGCCGCGCGCCGCCAGACGAAACTTCTGCATCACCTCGCTGTAGAGCTGGATGACGATCGGCTTGGCCGCGCCGATGAAGCCCATGCGCGCGGCGTATTCCAGGTAATCGCGGTTGGCGTGCTTGAAGTAGCGGGCTTCGGGCGGCAGCTCGTCTTGCCAGAAGCAGCCGTTGTCGATGTAGCGCTGTAGCTGGTCGGGGTTGGGGTCGCCGGTGCCGTGCTGGCTGCCGTCCGCGCCGCGCCAGCCGGCCAGCGTGCCGATGCCCGGCCGGCGCTGGTGGTTGACGATGTAATCGGCATACCCGCCGGGGTAGCGGGCGCTGCCGTCGTCGTTGGTCATGCCGGGCAGGCCAAGTCTGGCACCCAAATCCAGCAGCACCGACTGAAAACACCGCACGTCGCGGTCCGGCTGCACGATGGGCTGGCGGATGGAGTCGGCCGGCCCGTCGGCGCTCGAAATCGGCCGGTCGAGCAGCGAGATCGCGTCCCAGCGTTCCAGATACGTCGTGTCCGGCAGCACCAGATCGCTGTACGCCACCATCTCGGACGCGAACGCATCCGAGTAGACGACGAACGGGATGCGGTACTCGCCCGTGGCCGGGTCCCGGTCGGTCAGCATGGCCATGGTGCCGGCGCTGTTCATGCTGGAGTTCCAGCTCATGTTGGCCATGAACATGAACAGCGTGTCGATGGGGTAGGGATCCCCCTTCCAGGCGTTGTGGATCACCATGTGCATGACGCCGTGGGCGGCGATGGGCGCCTCCCAGGAATACGCCTTATCGATGCGCATGGGCTGGCCGTGTTCGTCGAGCAGCAGGTCGTCGGGACCGCCGACGAAGCCGAGCGGCATGCCCGGCATGGGCTCGCCGGGCTTCACCTGCGCGGGCTTGCCGCAGGGCGGCTGCGGCGGCGGCACCGGGCGCGGAAACGGCGCCTTGTAGCGGAAGCTGCCCGGTGTATCCACGGCGCCGAGCAGCGTCTGCAGCATATGCAGCGCGCGGGCGGTGTGAAAACCGTTGCTGTGCGCGGAGATGCCGCGCATGGCGTAGAACGACACCGGCCGGCCGACCATGCGCTCGTGCCGGCGCCCGGCCCAGTCGGTCCACGGCTGTTCGATGACCACCGGCTGCTCGAAGGCGGCGCGGGCGATCTCGGCCGCCAGCCCGCGGATGGTGGCAGCGCTGATGCCGGTCTGTTCGGCGACTGCCTCGGGCGCATAGGCGGGTTCGAGGTAACGGCGCGCCAGGTGCTCGAAGGCCGGCACCGCGCCGCGGCCATCGGGCAAGACGCGCCGGCCGGCCAGCACCGGCTGCGCGTCGGCGTCGAAGGCGCTCGTCACCGCGCCGCGCGCGCCGCAGTACAGCAGCGGGTTGCCGTCGGCGCCCCGCGCGAACAGACCGTCGTCCGCCGCGCCGGGGTCGTCGATCACCAGCCACGGCGCGTTGGTGTAGCGGGCGAGGTACTCGAAATCCACCTGCTCGCTGCGCAGCAGCTCGTGCACCAGCGACAGGATCAGCAGGCCGTCGGTGCCGGGGCGAATGCCGAGCCACTCATCGGCAATGGCGGAATAACCGGTCTGCACCGGGTTGACCGACACGAACTTCGCGCCGCGCGCCTTGAGCTTGGCAAGGCCGATCTTGAGCGGGTTGCTGTCGTGATCCTCGGCCACGCCGAACATCACCAGATACCGCGTGTGCTCCCAGTCGATCTCGCCGAATTCCCAGAAGCTGCCGCCGATGCTGTACAGCCCGCCGGCGGCCATGTTCACGGAACAGAAACCGCCATGGGCGGCGTAGTTCGGCGTGCCGAACTGCTGCGCCCACCAGCCGGTGAGCGCCTGGCTCTGGTCGCGGCCGGTGAACAGCGCGAGCTTGCGCGGGTCGGTCTTGCGGATGCCGTCAAGGCGCCTCGTGAGCAGCGCGAGCGCTTCTTCCCACTCGATTTCCTTGAATTCGCCCCGGCCGCGCTCGCCGGTGCGCAGCAGCGGCTTGCGCAATCGGGCCGGCGACTCCTGCTTCATGATGCCGGCGCTGCCCTTGCCGCAGATGACGCCGCCGTTGACCGGGTGGTCCGGGTTGCCGTCGATGTAGCGGATGGCGCCGTCTTTCAAGTGCACGCGCACGCCGCAGCGGCAGGCGCACATGTAGCAGGTGGTGGTCTTGATCTCGTCGGCGACGACGGGGGATGTGTCGATCGACGGGTCGGGTGCAGGCATGGGCTTATACGAGTGGGTGACCCGAATGCGGGCCGGGTGGTGAGAGAAGCGCCGTCTGGCGCAGGTCCACGCCGGACGAAGTGAATCTAAACAAATAGCTATTTAATCTAACCCAGCCGGCCGACATGAGTGCCGGATCGGTTTGCCGTGCAAGCGCCGGCGCGATCCGCTGCCGGGATTCTGGGCAGGGAAGCCCAGGGCGTGAGTCGATGGCGAGAGGCGTCGAGCGGCGCCTTGCGGCGTGTTGGCGTGCGTTCGCCGGCCGGTCAGTCGTGCTGCCCGCCCCACGCCGGCCGACCGGTGCAGGTCGCAAACCAGGCTGCCAGTGCGTCGAGGCTGCTCAGCGCAAAACCGGCCAGCCGCAGGTACTCCACGCTGGTGAAGATGGCGATGTCGGCCAGCGTCGGCTGCGCGCCGCACACGTAGGGCGCGGCCTTCAGCTCCAGGTCAAGTTCCGGCAGGATCAGCGCCAGCAGGCGCTCGGCCTCGGCGCAGGCCGCCTCGTCCGCGCCGCCAGGCTTGAAGTGCCGCTCGCGCGCCAGCTGCGCCGCCAGGCGCCCCAAACGCAGCGCCTGCCAGTCCAGCCACTGGTCGACCTTGGCCCGCGTTTGCGGTTCGGCCGGGTACCAGGCCTGGCCGCCACAGGTGGTGGCGAGATACCGCAGGATGGCGTGCGCCTCACCCAGGATGAAGCCGTCGGCGTCGAGCATCGGCACCTTGCAGGCGGGGTTCAGCGCCTCGGGCAGGTAGTCGCCCGCTTCGGCCTGTTTGACTTCGATGAAGCGGTGATCGATGCGAAGTTCCGCGCACAGGATGCGCACTTCGCGCGTGGGCGCGGACCACGGGTGGCCGTACAGGTCGATGGTCATGGGCAGGGGTTCGGTTGTGTGGCGTGGACCGCTTCGATGGCCTCGATCACCGCGTCTGATAGCGCAAGCTCGGCGGCATCGAGGTTGGTTTGGAGTTGTTCGAGCGTGGTGGCGCCGACGATGGCACTGGTCAGAAACGGCTGGCGCAGCAAAAACGCCAGCGCCATCTGCGCGAGGTTCAGGCCGTGCCGCTCGGCGATCTGGGCGTACTTTTCGACTGCTGCCGCGCCGGCCGGTGTGCTGTAACGCTTGAAACGGTCGAAGCGCGTCAAACGCCCCTCGGGTGGGCGCGCGCCGTGCCGGTATTTGCCGCTGAGCGCGCCCATGGCGAGCGGCGAGTAGGCCAGCAGCCCCACGTCCTCGCGCAGCGCGATTTCCGCAAGGCCGATCTCGAACACCCGGTTGAGCAGGTTGTAGGGGTTCTGGATCGAGGCCACGCGCGGCAAGTCGCGCAGCTCGGCAAGCGTCAAATAACGCATCACGCCCCACGGCGTCTCGTTGCTGATGCCGATGGCGCGCACCTTGCCGGCGCGCTGGAGATCGGCCAGCGCCTCGAGCGTCTCCTCGATCGGCACCTCGTCCGGGTAGGGCTGGTGCTGGTAGCCGAGCCGGCCGAAGAAATTGGTGTTGCGGTCCGGCCAGTGCACCTGGTAGAGGTCGATGTAATCGGTCTGCAGGCGGCGCAGGCTGGCCTCGACGGCGGCTTCGATGTTGCGCCGGTCGGGGTGGATGGGGAACGGCCGCACGTAGGCCAGTTCCGTCGACCGTCCGGCCACCTTGGTGGCGATGATCAGCTTGTCGCGCCCGCCGCGGGCCTTGAGCCAGGAGCCGATGTACGCCTCGGTGCGGCCCTGCGTTTCGCGCCGCGGCGGCACCGGGTACATCTCGGCGGTGTCGATGAAGTTGATGCCGCGGTGGACGGCGTAGTCGAGCTGGGCGTGGGCCTCGGCCTCGCTGTTCTGCTCGCCGAACGTCATGGTGCCCAGACACAGGCGGCTGACCGTGATGCCGGTTCGGCCAAGGGGCATGGTCTGCATGGCGGTCTCCGGTATGCGAAAAGACCGATGGTATAGTCGCGCGCCCCCGCGCCGGTACCCCGGCGCCTGCCAGTCCACGTGCGGAGCGTAGGCCCATGGAACTCGAAACCCTCGCCATTCACGGCGGTTACAAGCCCGATCCGACCACCAAGTCGGTGGCGGTGCCGATCTACCAGACCGTGTCCTACGCCTTCGACAGCGCCCAGCACGGCGCCGACCTGTTTGATCTGAAGGTTGCGGGCAACATCTACACCCGCATCATGAACCCGACCAACGACGTGCTGGAGCAGCGCGTCGCGGCGCTGGAAGGCGGCATCGGCGCGCTGGCGCTGGCGTCCGGCGCGGCGGCCATCACCTACACCGTGATGAACCTGGCGCGGGTCGGCGACAACGTCGTGTCGACCAAGAAGCTGTACGGCGGCACCTATAACCTGTTCGCCCATACGCTGCCGCAGTTCGGCATTGAGACGCGCTTCGTCGCCCATGACAACCTGGACGAACTGCGTGCGGCCATCGATTCGCGCACCAAGCTCGTGTTCTGCGAGACGATCGGCAACCCGGCCGGCCACGTGCCGGACATCGGCGGCATCGCTGCCGTGGCGCACGCCGCCGGCGTGCCGCTGGTGGTGGACAGCACGGTCGCCACGCCGGCGCTGTGCCGGCCGATCGAGCACGGCGCCGACGTCGTCATCCACTCGCTGACCAAGTACATGGGCGGCCACGGCACGAGCCTTGGCGGCATCATCGTCGATTCCGGCAAGTTCCCGTGGGGCCAGCACGCCGACCGCTTCCCGCAGTTCAGCACGCCGGACCCGTCCTACCACGGCGTGGTGATGACGGACGCCTTCGGGCCGGCGGCGTTCATCGCCCGCGCGCGCGTGGTGCCGCTGCGCAACATGGGCGCGCAGATGGCGCCGATGAACGCATTCCTCATCATGCAGGGCATCGAGACGCTGTCGCTGCGCATGGACCGCCACTGCGAGAACGCGCAGAAGGTGGCCGAACACCTCAAGGCCCACCCGCGGGTGAGCTGGGTGTCGTACGCCGGCCTGCCGGACCACCCGGACCACGCGCAGGCGAACAAATACCTCGGCGGGCGCGCGTCCGGCATCCTGTCGTTCGGCGTCAAGGGAGGCTTTGATGCGGGCGTGAAGTTCCTGGATGCGCTCAAGCTCGTCACGCGCCTGGTGAACATCGGTGACGCCAAGTCGCTCGCCACGCACCCGGCCTCGACCACCCACCGGCAGCTCAACGCGCAGGAGCTGGCCGCCGCCGGCGTCACGCCGGACATGGTGCGTCTGTCGATCGGTATCGAGAACGTGGCCGACATCCTGGCCGACATCGACCAGGCGCTCGCCGCCAGCGTCTGAAAATCCCTGGCGCCACCGATCGAGCACCGCGTCTGCTCGATCGGTGGCGCCGTTTTGAGCGGCCCGTCAGACCCGGCGGGCAGTGGCGAGGAAGATCGGATAGTCCCGCGGCATCCCGTCGGGGCCGGGCTTTCTCGCCACGTGCGCGGTGCGCGCGGTGACGTCATCGAGCCCCAAATCGCGCAGGCGGTCCATGAGCCAGGCGCGCTCGAAGCCCAGATGAAACACGCCCGGCATGGGGCCGCCGTGAAAGCCACCATCCTCGCGGTCGAGATCGGCCAGCGCCAGCCAGCCACCCGCTGCGAGCATTTGCGTGAGCGTGCCGAGCAGCGCTGGCACATCCTCGATGTGGTGCAGCGTCATGCTCGAGAAAACGAGATCGAAGCGCTCGGCCGGTGGCGGGTCCACGGTGAGGTCGAGGCGTCGCGGCTCTATGTTCGAAAGGCCCGCCCGGCGGCACTTGGCGTCGAGCACGTCGAGCATGGCGGGCGCCACGTCCGCGGCCACGATGTGCCCGAGCCGGTCTGCCAGCAGCACACTCACAAGACCGGTGCCGCAGCCGTACTCGAGCGCGCGCATGCCGCCGTGCAGCGGCAGCGTGTCGGCGATGGCGCCCGCCACGGCGCGCGCGATGCCGGCGCGCAGCGGGCTGTCGTCCCACTCGGCGGCCATGGCGTTGAAGCGGTCGAGGTTGGCCGAGGCGTCGGTCATCACTTGGGCTCCTGCGCGGTCGAGTGATCGGTGCATGGTAATCTGACCGGTCCGCAACGCCGCGCCGCGTCCTTGCGCCATCGTCAAGCCCCCGGCGTGGGGCGTTTGGTTTTTTCGGAGGCTCCGTGCCCGACATTCGCCTGCCCGACGGCTCCGTCCGTCACTATTCACAGCCGGTCAGCGTGGCGCAGGTGGCCGCCGACATCGGTGCCGGGTTGGCGCGCGCCGCGCTGGCCGGCAAGGTGGACGGCAAGCTGGTCGACACCTCCTACGTGATCGACCGCGACGCCGAGCTCGCCATCGTCACCGAGCGCGACCCGGAGGGGCTGGAGGTCATCCGCCACTCCACCGCCCATCTGCTGGCTTATGCGGTCAAGGAGTTGTTTCCCGAGGCGCAGGTGACCATCGGACCTGTGATCGACAACGGCTTCTATTACGACTTCGCCTACACGCGGCCGTTCACGCCGGACGACCTGGCCGCCATCGAAAAGCGCATGGCGGAACTGGCCAAGCGCGACATCCCGGTCACACGCGAGGTGTGGCCGCGCGACGAGGCGATCAAGTTCTTCGAAAGCCAGGGCGAGAAGTACAAGGCCGAGCTGATCGCCGCCATCCCGCCGGGCGAGGAGGTGTCGCTGTACCGCGAGGGCGATTTCATCGACCTGTGCCGCGGGCCGCACGTGCCGTCCACCGGCAAGCTCAAGGTGTTCAAGCTGATGCGCGTGGCGGGCGCCTACTGGCGCGGCGATTCGCGCAACGAGATGCTGCAGCGCATCTACGGCACCGCCTGGGCGAAAAAGGAAGACCTCGACGCCTACCTGCACCAGCTGGAGGAGGCCGAAAAGCGCGACCACCGCCGCATCGGCCGTCAGCAGGACCTGTTCCACCAGCAGGACGAGGCGCCCGGCATGGTGTTCTGGCACCCCAAGGGCTGGACGCTGTGGCAGACCGTCGAGCAGTACATGCGCGCGGTGTACCAGCGCTCCGGTTACCAGGAGGTGCGTTGCCCGCAGATTCTGGACGTGTCCCTGTGGAAGGCCTCGGGCCACTGGGACAACTACCACGAGCACATGTTCTTCACCGAGTCGGAAAAGCGCCAATACGCGCTCAAGCCCATGAACTGCCCGGGGCACGTGCAGATCTTCAAGGCCGGCCTGCACAGCTACCGCGAGCTGCCGATCCGCTACGGTGAGTTCGGCGGCTGCCACCGCAATGAACCGTCCGGCGCGCTGCACGGCATCATGCGCGTGCGCGCCTTCACGCAGGACGACGGCCACGTTTTTTGTACGCCGGAGCAGATCGCGGCCGAGGTGACGGCGTTCCATCGCCAGGCGCTGGATGTCTACGCCGACTTCGGTTTCACCGACATCGCGGTCAAGATCGCGTTGCGGCCGGAAAAACGCCTGGGCGACGACGCCGTCTGGGATAAGGCGGAAGCCGCCCTGCGCGCGGCGTTGTCGGCCTGCGGCGTGGCCTGGGAGGAGCTGCCCGGCGAGGGCGCGTTCTACGGGCCGAAGATCGAATACCACCTCAAGGACGCCATCGGCCGCGCCTGGCAGCTCGGCACCATGCAGGTGGATTTCATGATGCCGCAGCGCTTGGGCGCCGAGTACGTGGACGAGCACAGCCAGCGCCAGCACCCGGTGATGCTGCACCGCGCCATCGTGGGCTCGCTCGAGCGCTTCATCGGCATCCTCATCGAACACCACTCGGGCGCGCTGCCACTGTGGCTGGCGCCGGTGCAGGCGGTGGTGCTGAACATCACCGACGCGCATGCCGCGTACGCCACCGAAGTGGCCGACGCGCTGCGCCGGCGCGGCCTGCGCGTGCAGGCGGACTTGAGGAACGAGAAGATCGGCTATAAAATCCGCGAACATACCCTGCAGCGTGTTCCCTACTTGCTGATCGTCGGCGAGCGGGAGTGCGCTGATTTGTCTGTGGCCGTGCGTACGCGTTCGGGTGAAGACAAGGGCAGTCGGCCGCTGAATGAGGTGGTCGATGCCCTGGTCGCCGAGGCAACAAGTCGCGGCCGCGGCCCTACGGAGTGCTGAGACATCGCGAAAGAGAAAAAACTCCGCGTCAACGAGGAGATCACCGCCTCGTCGGTACGCCTGATCGGTGCGGAGGGCGAGCAGATCGGCGTGGTCAGTCGCATGCGGGCGCTGGAAGCCGCCGAGGAGGCGGGGCTCGATCTGGTGGAGATTTCTCCCACCGCCGAGCCGCCGGTGTGCCGCATCATGGACTTCGGCAAGTACCTGTACACGGAGAGCAAGAAGCAGCAGGTCGCCAAGCGCAACCAGAAGCAGATTCAGGTCAAGGAGGTCAAGTTCCGGCCCCAGACCGATGAAGGCGACTACCAGGTCAAGTTGCGTAACCTGATCCGCTTCTTCGAAGAAGGTGACAAGGCCAAGATCACGTTGCGCTTTCGCGGTCGCGAAATGGCGCATCAGGAGCTGGGCCGTCAGCTGCTGCAGCGCCTCGAGGACGACCTCAAGGGCGTCGCGGTGGTCGAGCAGTACCCGCGGCTCGAGGGCCGCCAGATGGTTATGGTGATGAGCCCGCGCAAGCAGTAGCTGCGCGGATCATTCGAGCGCGCCGCGCAGCGGCGCTGCCAAGACAGTATCCAGGAGTAATCAAGCCGTGCCCAAGCTGAAGACCAACCGCGGCGCCGCCAAGCGGTTCAAGAAAACCGGCTCGGGGGCGTTCAAGTGCAGCCACTCGCACCTGCGCCACATCCTGACCAAGAAGAGCTCCAAGCGTAAGCGCGGCCTGCGTGGCACCACGCTGGTGTGCGCATCGGATACGCCGGCCGTCCGGCAAATGTTGCCGCACGCCTGACGCTTCCGTCGTTTCGTCCGAGTCCTAAGTCATGCCAAGAGTCAAACGCGGCGTCACCGCGCACGCCCGCCACAAGAAAGTCCTGAATCTGGCCAAGGGGTATTACGGTGCCCGCAGCCGGGTGTTCCGAGTCGCCAACCAGGCCGTCATCAAGGCCGGCCAGTATGCCTATCGCGATCGCCGCCAGCGCAAGCGCCAGTTCCGCGCGCTGTGGATCGTGCGCATCAACGCCGGTGCGCGCGAGTGCGGCTTGTCTTACAGCCTGCTCATGAATGGCCTGCACAAGGCCGGCATCGAGGTCGATCGCAAAATGCTGGCGGACCTGGCCATCCACGACGCCGCCGCGTTCGGCGCGCTGGCCGATCAGGCGCGGGCGGCGCTGGCGGGCTGAGGCCTGCCGCGCGCCGTGTGCGCCGCATGAAGGGCAGCCTGGTCTGCCCTTTTTTGTGCCGATGAGACCATGATCCAAGACCCGCAGCAGCTTGCCGAGGAAGCCCAGCGCGCCATCGCGGCCTGCCACGACGAGGCGGCCCTGGAGCAAGTGCGCGTAGCGTATTTGGGCCAGAAAGGCGCCGTCACCGAGCTGCTGCGCGGCCTGCCGCAATTGCCGCCCGAGCAGCGGCGTGAGTTCGGCAAGGCGGTCAATGCCGCCAAACAGACGCTCGAAGCCGCCATCGAGGCGCGACGCGCGGTGCTGCGTGAGGCGGCGCTGATCGCCCGTCTGCAGGCCGAGCGGGTGGACGTCACCCTGCCCGGTCGCGGCGAGCGGCCGGGTGGCCTGCATCCGGTCACGCGCACGCTGCTGCGCATCGAGGCGCTGTTTCGCGGTATCGGCTTCGATGTCGAGGAAGGCCCGGAGATCGAGGACGATTTCCACAACTTCGGCGCCCTCAACATTCCGGCCGATCACCCGGCGCGGGCCATGCACGACACGTTTTATCTGCCGTCGGGACTGTTGCTGCGCACGCACACCTCGCCGGTGCAGGTTCGCGCCATGCAGCGGCGGCCGCCGCCGGTGCAGCTGATCGCCCCGGGGCGCGTCTATCGGCGCGACTCGGACCTCACCCACACGCCGATGTTCCATCAGGTCGAGGGGCTGCTGGTGGACGAGGGCGTCAGCTTCGCGCACCTGAAGGGCATACTGATCGACTTCCTGCGCCAGTTCTTCGGCCGCGAGGATTTGCCGATCCGCTTCCGGCCGTCGTTCTTTCCGTTCACGGAACCATCGGCCGAGGCCGACATCGGCTGCGTGATCTGCGGCGGCGCCGGCTGCCGGGTGTGCAAGCACACCGGCTGGCTGGAGGTGCTCGGTTGCGGCATGGTGCACCCGAACGTGCTGCGCAACGTCGGTGTGGACGCCGAGCGCTACACCGGCTTTGCCTTCGGCATGGGTGTGGAGCGCCTGGCCATGCTGCAGTACCGCATCGGCGACCTGCGCCTGTTCTTCGAAAACGACCTGCGCTTTTTGCGCCAGTTCAACTAGGCCATCGTCTTATGCGAGTCAGCGAAACCTGGCTGCGCGAGTGGTGCAACCCGCCGCTCGACACCGCCGGCGTTGCCGAGCGCCTGACCATGGGTGGCATCGAGGTCGGCGCCATCGTGCCGGCGGCGGGCGAGTTCGATGGGGTGGTGGTGGCGCGCATCGTCACGACCCGCCCGCACCCGGATGCCGACCGCCTGCGCCTGTGCGAGGTGGAAGTCGCCCCTGGCGAGGCGCCGCTGCACATCGTCTGCGGCGCGCCCAACGCGCGGCCGGGTCTGCGCGCGCCGCTGGCGCGAGTGGGTGCGCGCCTGCCGGGCGGGCTGCACATCAAGAAGAGCAAGATTCGCGGCCAGCCGTCCGAGGGCATGCTGTGCTCGGCGCAGGAACTCGGTCTGGGTGAAGGCCAGGCCGGGCTGCTCGAGCTGCCGGACGACGCCCCGCTCGGCGCGGCGCTGCGCGATTACCTGCAGCTCGACGACCGCATCATCGAGGTCGAACTCACCCCGAACCGCGGCGATTGCCTGAGTGTGTCGGGTCTCGCGCGGGACCTGGCGGCGCTGACCGACACGCCGCTGACGGCGCCCGACATCGCTGCCGTGCCGCCGGCGAGTGAACGCCGGCTCGAGGTGCGCCTCGAAGCGCCTGCCGCCTGCCCGCGCTACCTGTGCCGGGTGGTCGAGAACGTGGATCCCAAGGCGCCAACCCCGCTGTGGCTGCAGGAGCGTCTGCGTCGCGCCGGGCTGCGCAGCCTCGGTGCGGTGGTGGACATCACCAACTACGTGCTGCTCGAGCTCGGCCAGCCGCTGCATGCGTTCGATCTGGACCGCATCGGCGGCGGCATCGTGGTGCGCCACGCTCGCCCCGGCGAGAAGCTGCGACTGTTGAATGGCCAGGATGTCGAGGCCGATGCCGATCTGCTGCTGATTTGCGATGAGGCGCGCCCGCTGGCGGCGGCCGGCATCATGGGTGGCGCCGAGTCGGCGGTGGGCGACGACACGCGCAGCGTGCTGTTGGAAAGCGCGTTTTTCGCGCCGCGGGCAATCGCCGGGCGGGCCCGGCGGCTTGGCCTGCAAACCGACGCCTCGCACCGCTTCGAGCGCGGTGTCGACCCGCACCTGCAGCTGCAGGCCATCGAGCGCGCCACGCAGCTGCTGATCGAGCTGTGCGGCGGCGTGCCCGGGCCGGTGGTGGAGGCCTGTTCCGAAGCCGACCTGCCGGCTGCGCCGGCCATCCGGTTGCGCACGGCGCGCGTGGCGCGCGTGCTCGGCTGTGAACTCGCCGACGGCGACATCGAAAACATCCTGCGCCGCCTCGGCTGCGCGGTCAGCGCGCAGGCGCCGGGCCTGTGGCAGGTCACCCCGCCCAGCTGGCGTTTCGATCTGGCCATCGAAGAGGACCTGATCGAGGAGCTCGCGCGCGTGCACGGCTACGCGCGGCTGCCGGCCGTGCGCCCGGCGCTGCGCGGCAACTTCCCGCCTGCGGGCGACGATCAGGTGGCGCGCCAGCGTTTGGCGCTGACGCTGGTCGATCGCGGGTATCAGGAGGCGATTACCTACAGTTTTATTGATCTGCGCATTGCGGGCCTCATCGATCCCGAAGCACGGGCTCGTGATCGGTTGTTCATACTCAGCAATCCGCTGTCGGCCGACCTGGCCGTGATGCGCACCAGCCTGTGGCCGGGTCTGCTACGGGCCTATGCGCACAACGCCCATCGACAGGCGACGCGCGTGCGTCTGTTCGAAATCGGATCGCGGTTCGTCGTGCCGCCGGAGTCGGCGCCGGGCAAGGTGGAGTCGGTGCCGCCAGACCCGATGGTGGGCGGCCTCATCGCCGGCCCGCGCAACCCCGAGCAGTGGGCGTTGCCGGTCGAGCCGGTGGACTTTTTCGATCTGAAGGCCGATGTCGAGGCCCTGCTGGCGATCACCGGCTGCGCCGACCGGTTCAGCGTCGAGCCGGCCGAGCACCCGGCGCTGCATCCCGGCCAGAGCGCGCGTCTGCGGCGTGACGGGCGGGCGGTCGGCTGGTTGGGCCGCCTGCATCCGGCACTCGAGGCGCAACTCGGCCTCGACGAAGCGCCGCTGCTGTTCGAGGTCGAGCTGGCGGCGCTGACCGCCGGGCGGGTGCCGGTATACGCCGAGGTGTCGCGTTTCCCGGTCGTGCGGCGCGATCTCGCTGTCGTACTGCCGCAGCAGGTGCCGGCCGCCGACATTCTGGCCACCGCCCGCGCCGCCTGCGCCCAGGCGCCGGTACAGGAGCTGTTGATTTTCGATGTCTACCAGGGTCCCGGCGTGCCGGCCGGCTGCAAGAGCGTTGCGCTCGGCATCACCCTGGCCGACACCGAACGCACCCTCAGCGATGCCGACGTGGAGCCGCTGCTCGCCCGCGTGCTGCACGCGCTCGCCGAGGCCCATCAGGCGCAACTGAGGGACTGACATGAACGACACGCTGACCAAGGCCGAGATGGCGCAGCTGCTGTGCAGCGAACTTGGCGTCAACAAGCGCGAGGCGCGGCAGATCGTGGAGGCGTTTTTCGGGCACATGCGCGCTGCGCTGGCGCGCGGCGAGAGCGTCAAGCTGTCCGGCTTCGGCCATTTCAACCTGCGCCAGAAGAACCCGCGCCCCGGGCGCAACCCGAAGACCGGCGAGGAAATTCCTATCTCGGCCCGGCGTGTGGTAACGTTCAAACCCGGCCAACAGCTCAAGCGTCGGGTCGACACCTATGCTGGAACCGTCGCAGAATGATCAGCTGCCACCGATACCGGGCAAGCGCTACTTCAGTATCGGCGAGGTCAGCGAACTGTGCGGGGTACGCCCCCACGTGCTGCGCTACTGGGAGCAGGAGTTCCCGGAGCTGGCGCCGGCCAAGCGTACCGGCAACCGGCGTTATTACCAGCGCCAGGACGTGCTGCTGATCCGGCAGATTCGCAGCCTGCTGTACGAGCAGGGCTTCACCATCAGCGGCGCCCGGCAGCGCCTGGGCGGCGAGGCGGGTCGGCAGGACGCGGACCGCACGGCGCAGCTGGTGCGCCAGATGCGGCAAGAGCTCGAAGAGGTTCTGGCAATATTGAAAACCTGATGCGCCGCAACGCATCACAACGATTTCTCGGGGCGTGGCGCAGCCTGGTAGCGCACTTGACTGGGGGTCAAGTGGTCGGAGGTTCAAATCCTCTCGTCCCGACCATTTCCGCACGGGGCAATGTCCGCAAGGGGATTGCCCCGTTTCGTTGTCGCAGCAGCCGGGCGCCGGTCCGATGAGCAATCCGTTTCGTGCCGACGTCGGCGCGGCCCTGCGCGCCGCCGGCATCGGCATGACCTCGCAGCGCACGCGCGATCGGCTCGTCGACACCCTCGAGCAGCTGGCGCCGCTCGATGCACGCGTGCTGGATGCCATGCGGCACGTGCCGCGGCACCTGTTCGTCGAGGAGGCGCTCGCCAGCCGCGCCTACGACAACGTCTCGCTGCCCATCGGGCATGGCCAGACCATCTCGCAGCCGCTGACCGTGGCGCGGATGACCACGGCCCTGCTGCAGGGGCCGCCGCTGCGCCGGGTGCTCGAGATCGGCACCGGTTCCGGGTACCAGACCGCCGTGCTGGCGGCGCTGATTCCGGAAGTGGTGAGCATCGAACGGATCGCCGCGCTGGCGGCGCGGGCGCGGCGCGTGCTGCGCGACCTTGGCGTGCGCAACGTGGCACTGGTGGTCGGCGACGGCAGCCAGGGGCTGCCCGGCAAGGGGCCGTACGACGGCATCCTGCTCACCGCCGCCGCGGCCAGCCTGCCGGCGGAGCTGTTGGAGCAACTGGCCGAAGGCGGGCGGCTGATCGCGCCGGTCGGTGCGCGCGAGCAGGTTCTGCGTCGCTTCACGCGTACGGCTACCGGGCTGCAGGAGGAACGGCTGGGTGCTGCGCATTTCGTGCCGCTGCGGCGCGGGCGGGGCTGAAGCGCGCCGCAGCGTCCCTTGGCAGGCGCTGGGAAATTCGGTCGCAAGCCTTGCGCTGATGCTGGCTGTGATGGCGCTGGCGGGCTGCGCCGGGCATTCCTCTCGCCCCGGCGCACCGGTGACCGCGGCACCGCCGGTGGGCAGCGCATCGACGGTCGCCGAACACCGCGTGCAGCGGGGCGAGACGCTGGCGCTGATCGCCCGCCGCCATGGCACCGATTACCAGACCCTGGCGCGTCTGAACGGCCTGCAGCCGCCGTACACCATCTATCCAGGCCAGACGTTGCGCCTGCCGGGCGCCGTGGCCGGCGTGGCGCCCGGCGGGCCGTCGCCACCGGCCGGCGGCTGGACTTGGCCGACGGCGGGTGTCACGCGACGCGGTTATTCGGCCGCCCACGGCGGCAACAAGGGTCTGGACATCGCAGGCCAGATCGGCCAGCCGGTGCGCGCCGCGGCGGCCGGCACCGTGATGTACGCCGGCAATGGCCTGCCGCAGTACGGCAACCTGCTGATCGTCAAACACAACGACGATTACCTGAGCGCTTATGGCCACTTGCAGCGGATCGCCGTCGCCGAGGGCAGCGTGGTGTCGCAAGGTCAGGTCATCGCCAGCATGGGCAGCCCGGGCGATGGCCGCGGGCTGCTGCATTTCGAAATCCGCCTGCGCGGGCAGCCGATCGATCCGGCGAGCGTGCTGCCGCCGTCCGGTCGCTGATCGGCAAGGCAACGCTGAAAATTCCATGGATGGAATTGTTCAGCATTTTCCAACGGGCGCGCCCGCGCATCCTGTCCCGGACGGGAAGCGGCGCTGAATCACCGCTGCCAAGAAAAAGCCCCGGCGAACCGGGGCTTTTTTCAACGTCTACACGGCTGGGCTGGCGTTCAACGCTTGCCGGCGGCGATTTCGGCCAGGATGTTGGGCACGTAGTCGGCCGGTTTTTCCCTGGGGTCGTTGAACTTCCAGCTGTCGAACACGAACGTCACCACGGTGACGTGGCTGTCCTTGAAATTGACCAGGTAGTCGACCTGGATGGGCCCGAATGTCTTGGTGCCCTCCGGCGTGTCCTGCTGCGTCCACAGGCGCGGCAGGAACTGCACTTTCCACAAATTGCCGGCCTTGTCGTAGTTGTCGGCCATGTGGAAGATCGGGTACTCGACGTCGCAGTACCAGGTCTTGCGCGAGTAGTAATGCTCGGCAGGCGGCGCCACCTCGATCACGTACACCTCGCGCGGCACCCAGTGCAGCTTGGGCATGCCGAAGGGCTTGTGCTCGGTTTCGATGTAGGGGTATTCCTCGGCCAGGGTCTTGGCGCCCTTTACCCGGCCGGGATTCTTCGGGTCACCGACCGGCATTAACTGCCAGCGCTTTTCCACCAGTTTCTGGTCCTTGTACCAGCCGGGGTAGCCGGACAGGATCCAGGGTTCGTCCGACAGCAGGTCGGTGCCGCCGATGGGGTCGAACCAGGCGCCGCCGGACAGGCGACGGATGCGCCGCACCGATTTCACGTAGGCGAAGATGTCGTCCAGGCGGCCGTCCATGTAGCGATAGGTGACCGTGCCCAGACCGCGGATGTCCTCCGGGTAGTAGGCGTACAGAATCTGCCGGTAGTGCTCCTTGCCGCCGTCGAGCGTGGCCTCGGCGGTGCCGTAGCGGCCGGACATGTACAGGCGGCGGTAGAACCAGCTGTTCTTGCGCTCGAAGCCGCGGTCCATGCTGAACAGCGCAAAGCCGAGATCGGACGACGAGGTGTAGCCGATCGGGCCGGCGAGGTAATTGTTCCAGACGATCTTTTTGGCGGCGTCCGGGTCGTTGACGTCGATGTCCGGGAAGGGAATGCCCGCCGTGTAGCCGCTGATGCGGTTGTTGGCGCCGTCGAGCTGGGTCTGACCGCGGTACTTGTCGGAGGTTTCCTTCAGGTCGGCCGGCAGTCCCGGCGCCTGCCACTGCGTCTGCAGGGTCATGGCAAGACCCTTGTCGCGGATCATCCATCGCTGCGTGTCGCTGAGCAGACTGTCGAGCGGCCGCCCGCCCAGGGTTTCGTTCTTGAGGCTTTCGTAATTGGCGGCGTTCAGTACGGTGCCAGGGGCGATCTCGCCGGCCAGCGTCGGCACGGTGGCGGCCACCAGTGCGGCGGCACAAAGGGTTTGCTTGAACATGGGATGTGCTCTCTTGGCGATATCGGCGTTCAGAACTGATACGTGGCGCGCATCAGCAACTGATTGTTGTTGGCGAAATAACCGAACATGTGCGTGTCGGTGGACGCCGTCCACGGGTTGCCCGACTTGAACTTGCTGTCGCCGTCGTGGAAGAACAGGTCGGCCTCGAAGCGCAGGCGCCAGTGCTCGCCGTACGTGAGGTCCAGGCTCGGGATGAAGAACCCGCCGTTGTTGGAGGGATCCCAGCCGGCGGCCAGCGTCGGGTTGACGGTGTCGTATTTGTAGTTGAGCGCCAGGATGGCGGTCGCCACCGTCGAGTGCTCCTTCTTGATGGCCGCGTGGCCGGGGCCGTCGACGATGGCCAGCGGGTCGCCCTCGTGGCGCTCGTCATAGCCCAGCAGCCAGGTGTCGAACAGCTGCACCGAGAACAGCGACGGCCGCGCTGTGCCCAGCCAGCTCTCGGTCTTGAGCTGCTTGTCCATGCGCACCATGGCGCGGATGGTGTCGCGATCGGTCACGCCGCCCAGGCTCGGCAGCGGTTGGCAGGTGAGCGGGTTGGCCGGGTCGAAGCAATTGGTCGGCGACCCCAGCAGGTTGTAGGGCTTGTCCTTGGTGTAGGCGACCTCGGTGCTGAACACCGCATCCACCGGCTCCACGTAGCCGCTGGCGGTGAAGCCGTAGGTGCTGAGCTTGGGGAAGTAAAGGCTGCCCCACAGGCCCTTCAGATCGTCCATCCCGGCGGTGGGGTTCCAGCGGGAGTCGATCACCGGGTCGGTGCCGAACCAGCGCAGGTAGTTCAGCGTGTACTGGATGGGCCCCGCCAGGCCCGACCAGCGCAGGCCCCAGGTGGTGTCGCCGACGTCGCCGTCGGAGTGCCGGTAGTCGTAGCGCAGGAACGACAGGATGTCGGTGCCGCGGTCCTTCTGCGGCGCCCAGCGGCCGCCGAAGGTGTCATACAGCGAGCCGATGTCGTGATCGCGGCCCCAGCCGCCCGGGCGCAGCAGCAGCTGCAGGGTGCCGTTCAGTTCCGGCGCCTTGAACTGGGCGTTGATCATGGCCAGCGGCCGGCGGGTGTCTTCGTTTTCCGGCTCCAGAAACGCCCGCCAGCGGAAATCGTAGCCCTGCACGATGTCCATGGCCTGGAAAAAATCGGTCTCGCCCCATACCACCTGCTGGCGGCCGATGGTGAAACCGAGCCGCTCGCCGGCATCGAAGGCGACGTAGAACTCGCGCAGCTCGTTTTCGTTGTATTGGTCGTTGAAGTCGGTGTGGCGCGGCGACAGGGCGCCGAAGCGCTGGTTGTGCTGGTCTTCGAGGTGTTCCGAGTAACTGGTCATCGGCTCGCGGGCAAAGCGGCCAATCGCCTTGAAGAACAGCGGCCCGACCTGGGTGTCGGCGTTCAGCTGCACCACGCTGCGCAGCATGGACAGGTCGAACTGCTGGTCGCCGCGCATGTCCTTGTTGTCGCTGAGGTTGGTCGACACGTACTGGCGCAGGTAGCCGCCCACGTTCAGCTTGGTGTCGCCGAGATCGAACTCCACCGCCTGCGCGCCGGCTGCCAGCACGGTTGCCGACACGGCCGTCAGGCCGTGGCGCCACGGCATGCGTTGATTCATTGGTTTGCCCTCCCCAGGCTTGATTTGTGGGGCGCGAATATAAACGGACGTTCGCGCTCAAGTCTGCTCCCGATCAACGAGAGCTCTTGTCCGTGGAGATGCTGAAAAATCCCATCCCTGGAATTTTTCAGCTCGCATCCGCGCGGTGCCCCCTGAATCAAGGGCTTGCGCCCTCGAGTCAGGCCGGGGCATCCTGCCCCGGATGGACACGCTGCAAAATCAGCCCTTCCCCATGCCGGACTCGGATCAAAGCCCGTTGCTTGCCAGCTGCCGCACGCTGGGCCACTACGACCGCCACGCGCAGGCCTTCTGGGAGGGCACGCGCGATCACGACGTCGGCCAGAATCGCGAGGCGCTGCTGCGGCACATCGCAGGCGAGCCGCCGTTTGCGCTGCTCGACTTCGGCTGCGGGCCGGGGCGGGACCTGGTGGCGTTTCGGGCGCTCGGACACACGGTGATTGGTCTGGACGGCTCGGCGCAGTTCTGCGCCATGGCCCGAGCCAACTCGGGCTGCGAGGTGTGGCAGCAGGACTTTCTGGCGCTGGACCTGCCCGAAGCCCGTTTCGATGGCGTGTTCGCCAACGCCTCGCTGTTCCACGTGCCGGTCGACCATCTGCCGGCGGTGCTGCGCGCGCTATACATGGCGCTCAAGCCCGGCGGCGTGCTGTTCGCCAGCAACCCGCGTGGCGAGGATGAGGCCGGCTGGCAGGGCGAACGCTACGGCGTGTATCACTCGCTCGCCGGCTGGCGGGCTTTCGTCGTTGCCGCCGGCTTCGTCGAGCTCGAGCATTACTACCGGCCGACCGACCAGCCGCGCCATCTGCAGCCGTGGCTGGCCACCGTGTGGCGGCGCCCGTCGGGTGCCGTCACGCCTTCAGGGTGTCCATCAAATCGATCATGAACTCGGTGTCCTCTGCGGCTACCGACTCCCAG